>JBDKJZ010000034.1:0-19667 GCA_039796375.1 Pseudomonadota bacterium | reverse complement strand
GAACGCGCTGCTCGCGCAGCTAGATACGTACCGGCTGCACGGGGTGAATGCCGTGAGCATTTCGTTACAAGGGGGCGAAGCGCTGAGCCATGACCCATTCTCGGCTTCTGGCAATTCACTCGCCCCGGCGTATATGGCACGATTGATCAGCGTCGTTGAAGCGCTGGATGTCCGATCAATGGTCGCGATCGTTGGGATGTTTTCTCCGGATGTGACCGACGTATCGCTGACTGACTGGGACGCGGCCGAGGCCGCTTTGTCAGTGGTTACGAAGGCGCTACGGCCGTATCGCAATGTCATTCTCAATACAGCGGACAAACAAGATTCGCTGAACCACCAGGGCAAAGCTTGGGCCCGCGTGAGGTCTCCAGCAGAGATTCAACATTTGGCGCAGATCATGCGCCGCCTGGATCCAGACCGGCTTGTGGGCGGCGGCGGGACAGACTACGCGGCGAACCTGGAGCTTGGCACCCTTCCCAACGTGGACGTGCTCTTGTTCAGCGGGGGTGACCTCGCGAAGGTCGCTCAGGACCTAAAAGCGGCCGGCGTCGCTAAGCCCATGCTCTGCGTCGAACTGTACGGGAGTTGGACTGGACAGTATCTGCCTCCCGGTGTCTTTCCTGATGCCGTCAAGCAGCGGTACTTCGACGACCTTGAGACGGCGCTCTCCACCGGCGCTCTGTCGGTATTCTTCTACAGTGCCCCGTGGCTTGAGGGACCCTCGGTCGGGGCGTTTCCAATTCGCTTTGATCTCGGGGGTCAAGGGACAGAAGCGGATCCGGGGATTCGGTGGTACTTCGACCGTCTGCGGGCGAGGCGCTAGTTCGGCGGGCGGGCTCGCCGGGGGCCCAGTTCGAGCCCCCGCTACATGACCGACCACAGCTCTCGCGAGCGTTACTGGCAGGCCGGAGGAACGCCGGCTCCGCGGAGCAATCCCGCGAGCGTCGCTAGGAACCCAGCTTTGGCCGCGCCCGCATTGTTCGCCACTTCGCACGCAGCAGCAGCGGTGAGCATGTGACCCTTGGTGGGATCAGGAGCGTTGGGGGCATTCTGGCGAAGCGCGGCGCAACAACCAGCTAGTGCACCCTTCGGTTTGCCAAATCCACCTTTGCCCGAGGGCTTATCCTCTTCGTCCTCGACTTTCTTTGTGCCGGCGTCTGGAACCTTGAGCTCCTCGACCTTCGCCGGCTCAGCGGTCTTGGCGGTGGGCAGCGGGGGAGGAGTGCCTTCCTTTTGGCACGAGGAGACGGCTCCAACAGCGACAACCAACAGCACCGCGACGGCGCTGACTACCCCTGAGTTTCTCAAACTGGTCTTCATCAATCCTCCAAACACGGCTCAAAAAGCCACCGCAAACGGCAGCCTAGTTGTTCTTACTAGAGGCAGGTGCGAATGCACAGTCTACGCGCGAGCACCCTCGACTCCGCGGCCGCACGCCGGCGACCCATCGCCGTCTCCCGCGGGAATGACGCACGGGCTAGGGAGGCCCACGGCCGGTCACCGCGGGCTCGTCGCTAGCGCTCGCTTCACAGCTCTGCTCAGCTGCAGCCCATCGAATTTCCGCAGTTAAGGCACTTGTAGCAAGCGCCGTTTCGGACAGTGATGTGGCCACAGCCGTCGCACACCGGGGCGTCGCCCATCATTTCTTCCAGCTGCGCCCCCAGTGCCCCGTGTTCGCGACTGCTCTGTGAGCTGCTGCTCTTGGCTGCCCGGGCGGTGACTGGGGCCTTCGCTTCGGCGGGAAGTCTTGGGGGCGGGGGCAAGGTCTGCGCCTTTTCTGCCAGGTCGTTAGAGGTCGGGTCGTCAATCACCGGCACCTCATCTTGCTCGGGTGGTACCTGGGCAAAGTCGTAGCGCTTCAGGTACTCCACCCCCAAAACCCGGAAGAGGTAGTCGACTATGGAGGTCGCGAACTTGATGTTCGGGTGCCCCTGCACCGGCCCGTGGGGCTCGAAACGGGTAAAGGTGAACTGATCTACGTAGGTCTTCAGCGGCACGCCGTACTGCAAACCGACGGACACAGCCATTGCAAAGCAGTTCATGAGTGAACGGAAAGCTGCGCCCTCCTTGTGCATGTCGACGAAGATCTCTCCGAGCGTTCCGTCTTCATATTCCCCCGTCCGTAGGAACACCTTGTGTCCACCGACGCGGGCTTCCTGCGTGAAGCCCGAACGCTTCTTGGGTAGCCTTATTCGCGATCCTACCGGGCGAGCTTGTGTGAGCGCTGCGTTGGCAACCAACTGCTGAGCAATTTCTTGAGCGCGTGCTTCGGCGGCTTCATCGCTCTGATCTTGCTTGGACTTATCCGAGGTCGAGGACAGTGGCTGAGAGGCTTTGCAGCCGTCCCGATAGAGCGCGATCGCCTTCAGCCCGAGGCGCCAGCCTTCCTCGTAGACCCCACGAACTTCATCGACCGTCGCCTCATTGGGCAGGTTGACGGTCTTGCTGATCGCGCCGGACAAGAACGGCTGCGCCGCGGCCATCATGTGCACGTGCGACATCGGAGCGAGGTAGCGCGTGCCGGTCTTGCCGCAGCGGTTCGCGCAGTCAAAAATCGGCAAATGTTCGGAAGCTAAGTGCGGTGCACCTTCGATGGTCATGCGGCCGACGATCACATCGTTGGCCTCGTTGAGCTGCGCGCGAGTGAAACCCAGATGCGTGAGCAAATTGAAGCCCGGTGTGGCCATCTTCTCGGCAGTAACGCCAAGGCGGTCATAAGCTTCTTTGCCAATCACCCACGGCGCGAACGCCAAAGACAACTCAAACGCGCCGGGGAGCGCCTTCTCTATCTTTCGCAAATCTTCGTCGTTCAAGCCCGCCTTCGCGAGGCTCTGGCGATTGACGTGGGGAGCACCAAGCAGCGTATTCGTTCCCGAGATGAACGCGACGATCTCTAAAACTTGTGCCTCTGGGTAACCCAAGCGACGCAGCGCACCTGGCACCGACTGGTTCACGATCTTGAAGTAACCGCCGCCGGCCAGCTTCTTGAACTTCACCAGCGCGAAGTCGGGTTCGATCCCTGTGGTGTCGCAGTCCATGAGCAAGCCGATAGTCCCGGTAGGCGCGAGCACTGTGGCTTGCGCGTTGCGGTAGCCGTGGCGTTCGCCCAGCCGCACCGCGTCGTTCCAGTCTTCGACTGCAGCGCGCCAGAGCTTGTCTGGACAGTGGTCTCGGTTGATCGCGTACGCGGCCTCTTGGTGACGCCGCATCACGCGCAGCATCGGCTCACGGTTCTTGGCGTAGCCCTCGAACGGGCCCTTCTCTGCGGCGATACGAGCGCTCGTACGGTAAGCCCGGCCGCACATGATGGCGGTCAGCGCTCCGGCTACCGCCCGACCTCGATCCGAATCGTAGGGAATGCCCAGCACCATGAGGAGGGTGCCCAGGTTCGCGTAACCCAGCCCGAGCGGGCGGTAGTCGTGGGAGTTCTTCGCGATCGTCCCCGTCGGGTAACTCGAGAGATCCACGAGGATCTCCTGAGCGGTGAAGAACACGTCTGCGGCGTGACGATAACCGTCAACGTCGAATTCACCCGCTTCGTTCAGGAACTTGGTCAGGTTCAACGACGCCAGGTTACACGCCGTGTCGTCGAGGAACATGTACTCCGAGCAGGGATTCGAGGCGTTGATGCGGCCCGAGTTGGGACAGGTGTGCCAGCTGTTGATGGTGGAATCGTACTGAACTCCCGGATCTGCGCAGCCCCAAGCGGCCTCGGCGACGTTCTGCCAGAGGCCCGAGGCGTCGTAGGTGTCAACCACGTCCCCGGTGGTTCGACTAATCGTGTGCCACTGGCCTCCGCCTAGGGCGGCGGCCATGAAGTCATCGGTCACGCGGACTGAGTTGTTGGAGTTTTGACCGCTGACTGTCTTGTAGGCCTCGCCGTTGAAGTCTGACTCGTAGCCGGCGGCGATTAACGCTTGTGCTTTGCGTTCTTCGCGGACCTTCCAGTTTACGAAGTCAGCGATTTCAGGGTGGTCCATGTCCAGGCACACCATCTTGGCGGCGCGACGAGTCGTGCCTCCGCTCTTCGTGGCTCCGGCGGCGCGATCAAAGACCTCGAGAAAGCTCATCAGGCCGCTGGACGTCCCACCACCGGAGAGCTTCTCCTGTTTGGCGCGGATCGAGCTGAAGTTACTGCCGGTGCCGGAGCCGTACTTGAAGAGTCGCGCCTCGCTCTTCACGAGCTCGTAGATCCCCATAAGGTCGTCGGAGACGGACTGAATGAAGCAGGCAGAGCACTGCGGCCTGGAGTAGGCATTTTCCGTCTCCTCGACTCCGCCAGCGAAGTTCCAAGCCCAGTTGCCGCCAGCGCCTTCGATTTCGTACTCGTGGAACAGGCCGCAGTTGAACCAGACGGGCGAGTTGAAAGCGCCGTATTGGTTGATCAGGAGAAAGTTCAGCTCCTCCTCGAAGGTGTCAGCATCGGCCTGCGTGGCGAAATAGCCACCGAATTGCTGGCCCGCCTTGCGAATGGTTCGGGCGACGCGCTGCACTACCTGGCGTGCGCTAGTTTCACCCTGGCCAGGGTCACCGTGAAGTCCCGCTTTACGGAAATACTTGGAGACTACGATGTCCGTCGCGAGCTGTGACCACCCGGCGGGGATTTCCGCACCGTCGAGCTTAAACACCACGGAGCCGTCTGGATTGGTGATCACGCTCGTTCGGCGCTCCCAGACGATGTCGTCAAAACAGGACCGCTCAGCGTCCGTGAAGTAACGGGGGAAGAGTACCCCGCGTTGCTCATTGAGTTCCTGGCTTGCGGCAGCAGCGACTTCTTGATTCAATCGCGAAGTGCCCTCTGGGCTGTGCCCAAGGGTGCCCTCTGGGCTGTGCCCAAGGGTGCCCTCTGGGCTGTGCCCAACCCCCGTGTGCTGGGAGGCATCGTCACGAACGCCCGTGCTGCCCGCCCAGAGGTCACGCGAGGAGAACGTCCCCGAGGTCGGCAGAGTATCCCTGCCCGCACGCCCACTATCGGTACCGTAGCCCTGGGTATCGTGGTCTTCGCGTGCTTGATTATCGAGTGCCCGTAGTCCCTGATCGATTCCGTGTGCCATCTTGTTCTCCCTGTTCCTGCTTGCGTCCGATTGTCTGCTTGCTGCTGCCGTCTTGCTCGCCCGCTCAGTCCGGCATCCTGTGGTCTGTCTGAGGGGTGCCCCATGGGCTGTCCGAAGTCGGACAATGGAAAACCGGCGAGCGAGACAGCTCCAAAGTGTCCGCTTCCGTTGCCGCTCCCCGCCTACTGGGTTGTTTTCCCCCAGCGGCCCCCTTTTCGCGCCCCTCGCGCCGCGCCGCTGTTCTTCCCGCGCGCGCTCTCTCTCTCGTTCTAGTGTCGATTTTTAGTTGTTGTTTCGAGGCGCCTGCTCCGCGCGCCTGTGTGGTTGTCTGCTTGCTCGCCTGTGCAGTGTGCCTTCTTGTCCAGTACAACTGAAGTTGGGTCAACTGCGCAGTGGTCATTTGTTCAGGTTGTCGCCGAACCCTCTGCTTCTGGGCATCGCCCTGGGGCAGGTCCGCCCCCCGGATCCGACTGGTGAAAAATCGGCGATTCGGGGAAGTAGATCCAAATTGTTCGGGTCCCGCCCCGGGGTGCTTGGTGGGGCCGAGTTCGAACCTCTACCCCAATTTATTGGGGTCGGGCAACAGAAAATGCCCAAGCTATTGGGCAAGGGTCCCCTGTGGGCGACACGGGCACGCTATCGGCCTTGCGGGCGTGCGGGCCTTGGCACGACTCCCGCAAGGCGGCTGCGCCGGTGCAGCTTGCCCCCAGCCTTTCCCCAGATACCCAGAACAAATCCACAGTATTTTCGAAGCTGTCCACAGCTGAACACAAGTTTCACTCGAACAGCACCCACAATGTCCACACGCTATGCACTGGGCGGGCGGGGACACCTCTAGGGGCGGTACGCAAGCGTCCGTTGGCGGCCCGAAGGCGGAAGAGTTCCAAGAGCGACGCAACAGTCAGAGCGGAAATCGGTGAGCACCGCACAGGTCAGCCCGCAGTCGCCGGGAAACCCCTGTACCCGGCGGCACTGCAACTAGAAGCCGGGGTTATCTACCGGCGGCGGCCGAAATTTCGGCTTCGAGTTCGGCCGATCCGGAGCGGAAGCTGCGGGGCGCGCTGTCGCAGGCACTTTCGCGGCCAGAGTGGTGGTCCCGGTCCCTGGCTGGGTCCGCGACGATACTGAAAGGCGCCTAACCGGAGGGGTATTCGCCGGCGTTGACGACCCGGATGGCCCAGAGGGTGGTGCCGCTGTGCCGGTTTCGCTGAGATCCATCCGGGCGACGTCCACGCGAGGCCCCCCACCAGGTTCGCGCGGTGTCTCGGTGGGTACGGTCCGAGCACCGACGGGAACGTCAGAGCGTAAGCTCAAGGTTGCGACGTCTTCAGCTGCGTGGGTCCTACCAGTAGCGCTTGGCTGCGCCAGCCAATATCCGAATCCACCGCAAAGCAGTGCGCTCGTCGCAGCCAGAGCCCAGACGACCCGCGCAGCCGCCTTGGGAACCCGCCCGGGCGGCGCTCCGGAGACTTGGGAGATCACGCTGCCCCCTCCGGTCGACGGCGTGCTGGGTTCCACCGCCCCACGCCCCGCAATCAACGCGGAAGCCTGGGTCGAGCGCTCCTCAGCGGCCACCGAGGCTTGAAGGATCCTGTTCCTGCGCTCCTCACCGCGATCACCGGCCATCTTCTGCACGAAGTTAGCCACCTCTTGCTGGCGGGCTCTCGGCAAATCTCCGGCGACTGAGTCAAGCGCCGCCTCGAACTCGGCCATCGTTTGGAAACGGGCGCTGACGTCCCGAGTGAGTGCCTTCAAAATCACGGCTTCCAGCGACTTTGGGATGGTGCTCTCGTGCGCCCGCGGTGAAACAACCGGGGTCTCCGAGACGATATTATGGAGCGTCACGAGATCGCTTTGCCCGCGAAAGGGGTGCTTACCAGTCGTCAGTTGATAAAGAACAATCCCCAACGCGAAGATATCCGTGCGCCTATCGACGTCGTCGCCGAGCGCTTGCTCGGGTGACATATACGGGGGCTTGCCCTTGACCTGGCCGGCGCTGGTCTTTTCTGAGCTTCGCCCAGCAGCTTTGGCGACACCGAAGTCGACGACTTTCACCACTCCACTGAAGGTTACCAGGACGTTCTGAGGAGAGATGTCCCGGTGTACGAGGCCGAGCGTTTCGCCCGTGTGCGGATCCTTGAGTTCATGGGCAGCGTGAAGTCCGGCGCAGGCATCGCTAATAATACGCACGGCCACAGAAAGCGGCATCCCGCCATGGCGCACCGCGTCGCGCCGCAGGTTCCCGAGGGGCTCACCATCCACCCACTCCATGACGAGATACAGGACCCCGTCCTGCTCGCCCAGATCGAGGATTTCGACGACGTTCGGGTGACGAATGCCCGAGGCGATGCGCGCCTCATCCTGAAACATTGCCTCGAAGCGCGGGTCGTCCGACAGCGCGGGCAGCATCGTCTTGACCGCGAAGGTCTTGCTGAACCCCCGGCTGCCCCGAAGTCGGGCCGCCCAGACCGTCGCCATCCCGCCCTCGGCGATGGGGGTGATCAGCTCATAGCGGCCGAGCGAGTCTCCATCCTGAAATGGGTGCGAGGCTGAGGGCGGATTGGGCTGGGGGTGACTCACTGGAGCGCGCTTCGACTGAGAAAAATGGTCTTGAGACCTGAGGTTTGCAGGTTGAAAGACGCGTTACAACCTCGGCCGGGGCAGACAACCCTACCCAACGGCGCCGGTCTTCATGTTATGGGGTCGGGCATGAATGCCTTGAGAGTCTGTGTCCTACGGCAGGGTCAGCGGATTTCCCCGCTGCCCGCGGCGTTGGTCGCTATCATCGCCGGATTTGCCGCCAGTTCGTACGCCCAAGCGGAGCCACCGGTCCCCGCCGCGAGTGCCGGCCAGGAACCCAGGAGTATGCTAACGGCGGCGGCTCCTGGCCCGAAAGAACTCGGGCTGAGGGTTCAGCGCGCGCGCCTTAAGAATGGTCTGCGCGTGGTCCTCAACGAAGACCACGCTTCGCCGACCGTCGCCGTCTGTGTGACCTACGACGTGGGGTCTCGAAATGAGTCGAAGGGGCGGAGTGGGTTTGCTCACCTGTTTGAGCATATGATGTTCCAGGGAAGTCGTAACGTGGCCAAGGGCGATCACTTCACGCTGATAGCTTCACGCGGTGGGACCCTGAACGGCACGACCTCGAGTGATCGGACTAACTACTTCCAGCTCCTGCCTTCCAACGCGCTTGAGCTCGGGCTGTGGCTTGAGGCCGATAGAATGAAGACGCTCGCCGTGACCCAGGAGAACTTCGAAAACCAACGCAGTGTTGTGCAGGAAGAGTTCCGTATGCGAGTGAGCAATGCGCCTTACGCGACGGGGCAGACCCGCATGAGGGAGCTCGCATTCAAGGACTACTGGCCGTATGAACATGACCCTATCGGCTCAATGGAAGACCTGGATGCCGCAAAGCTCGAGTGGATTCGCGAGTTCCATCGTGGATACTACGCGCCCAACAACGCGGTGCTCACGATTTCCGGCGACTTCGATCCCGCCCGGGCGATGGCGCTGGTGCATACCCACTTTGCAGATGCAACGCAAAGTGAGGTGCCGGCGTACACGCCGCCTCCTGCTCCCAACCCTCAGATAGAACCCCGGGTCGCAGAGGTCACCGACAAGAACGCGCGTACGCCCGGCCTGTACCTTGGCTGGGTGATCCCGCCCTTTCGGGAGCCAGAGCATTACGCTCTTGAGTTGGCGGGCGTGATCTTGGGCTACGGGGATAGCTCCGCACTGCACCAGAAATTGGTGCAGGACGATGCGTCTGCGAGCAACGTCGTCACCTGGACCTACGACCACCGCGGTCCCGATCTCTTCGTGGTGCGCGCCATCTTGTCGGAGACCGGCAAGGTTGAAGGTGTGCAGACCGCGATTCGGAAGGAGCTTGACCGACTGGCGACGGTTGGGCCCAGTGGTGACGAGGTGCAAAAAGCTAAGCAGCGCCTACAGTCATTCTTTCTCTTCGGACTCGAGGGAAATATGGACCGCGCAACGCAGCTCTCCAATTACGAACTCTACTACGGTGACGCGCGCCTATTGGGCGAAGAACTCAAGTACTACTTCGCCGTGACCCCGGATCAAATACAGAAGGCCGCCCAGAAGTATCTCGGTGCTGACAAGAGCAGTACCGTGGTCGTGCAACCTATGAACGCCGCGTCCGGGCCCCAGGCAAATTCACACGCAGGGACTCCGTCACCGGAACCTCTTGCAGCAAGGAGCAAGCCATGAGGCTGCAGACTGTCTTAGGGAGCATCGTCCTTCTTCTCGCCGGCTGTCAGGCGCAGACGCCTGAGGTGCGGCAGCCCGTTCCCCTGGCACCGCAACCGCTGGCGACCGCGACGAGCCCCGTCGAGGCGAACTCTGATGCCCAGTACTTCACGGCGCCCCCGGAGGAGCGCCAGGCACCGCCGCCCGCCGCAGAGCCGCCCGCTTGGACGTTCCCTGAGATTTCAGAGAGCGTTCTCCCTAACGGACTCGCGCTGAAGCTACTTAGGCGAGACACCTTGCCGCTCGTGCAGGTCGAGCTCGTCGTGCAATCCGGACAGGGGAGCGACGGCAACAAGCCGGGCTTGGCGGTGATCGCCGGGGAGATGCTCAAGGTCGGAGGCAGTGGGCCCTACGCGAGTCGCCAGCTGCTGGACCGGATCGAGTCACTCGGTTCGAGCCTGAGCGTGACCACTCGGCGCGACTCCACGCATTTCTCGTTGCAGGTCACTAGCGATCACTTCGACGATGCGCTCGGGCTACTCGGTCTACTGATCCAGCAGCCGCAGTTTTCGGCGGATGAGTTCCGAAAGCTGAAGCGCCGCGAGATGGATCGCGTGAGCAGCTTGGGAAAAAGCAGCGCCGATTGGGTCAGTAACATGGTGGTCTACCGTGAACTTTTCGGTGCCGACCATCCCTACGCTGCCTACGACGGAACTTCGCAACAGATCGAACAAGTCCAGCTGTGGGAAGCCAAAGCGTGGCACAAGCAGCACGTCTCTCCGAAGAACGCTTTCCTCGTTGTCGCCGGCGACGTCACGTCTGAGCAACTCTCTCAGGCGGCAAAGGGCGCGCTCGGAGGTTGGCGCGGCGGGCCTGCGCCGGTGCGAAAGGTCCCGGTCACCCGGGCACCCGAGGCGCTGCGCCTGTTCGTCGTTGACCGCCCCGAGAGCCCTCAAGCTGAGGTGCGCTGGGTGACCCTTGGACCCGAGCGTCAGTCTGCGGATTGGGTCTCTGTGAAAGTGTCTGATCAAGTGATCGGCGGTGGTGTGTCCGGTCGCTTATTCATGGATGTTCGAGAGAAGCGCTCGCTCGCGTACTCGACCAACTCAGCCGTGCTTGAGGTGGCCTCCGGTCCGGCGCCCTTGATGTTGCGAGCAGGAACGCAGACGGCGAAGGCGGGCCTAGCGCTCCAAGCCCTGCTTGAGCACGCGCAGCTGATCGCGTCGACGCCGCCTACGCAGGAAGAGATCAACATCTCGACGCGCTACCTGTCCGACGTGTTCTTGCTGCGTCTGGAAACGGTGAGCGCCATGGCGAGTCTGACGGCGTCGCTCGGGATCTACGGACTGCCGAACGACTATTACGACAAGTATCGTGCGCTCGTGCGCCAGGCGACCCCCACCGGAGTCCACGAAGCGGCCAGTAGGTACTACGCGCCGCAGCGGGGCATAGTTGTCGTCGCCGGGGATGCCGAGCGACTGGCGCCCGTTGTTAGTCACTTCGGCGAGGTCAGGGTGCTCGACCCCAACAAGGGTTTCAGCGTCGTAAAGACCTTACCTCACAACCCCGCGGCTGCGATCGAGCTTGAGCGAATCGACGGAACCTAAGCTCGCAGCCGGCTCAGGCCGCAACCGGGACTCTCTAGGGCGGCGTTGGCCACACCGCGGACGGGCGACCGAGTACGTCGCCCTGATGGCGACTGCTGGGCAGGGGGAGGGGTCTTGCCGGGAATGAGGGCGCTCTGAGCGCTACTGGGCGGTCCAGCCGCCATCGATGGCCAGGTGTTGGCCGGTGATCATGCCGGCACTGGGGCAGGACAAGAAGAGCGCTGCCGCGGCCACATCAGCGATCGTTCCGACTCTACCGGCGGGAATACGATCTAGCACTCCTTGCAAATAGCTCGGGTCAGACAGGCGAGCGACTGTTCCAGGGGTCGAAATGAAGGTTGGGCCAATGGCGTTCACAGTCACGCCTCGTGGGGCCCATTCGAGCGCTAGCACTCGCGTTAACTGGTTCACGGCGCCTTTGGTGGCGCAGTAGACGGCATGCTCTCGGATACCGACCACGCTGGCTTGCGAACTCATGTTGACGATTCGGCCGTAGCCGTTCTCCAACATAATTTTCCCTGCCGCCTGCGCGACAAAGAACAACCCCTTCGCGTTGACGGCGAACATCTGATCCCAATCTGCTTCGGTCACCGCGACAGCTGCATGGTTGTCGCCGACGCCAGCGTTGTTCATCAGAATATCCAAGCGACCGAAGTCCCTATAGATCTGTTGAACCAGTGGTTCGATTGACGCTACGCGCGTGACGTCAAGCTCGTAGGCTCTGGCGGTGTGCCCTTCGGCGCGGATTTCTCCGACCAGAGTTTCCAGCGACGCGGAGTCTCGAGCGCAAGCTGCGACCTTCGCGCCCGCGTTGGCGTAGGCTTTCGCCAGACCGTAACCGATGCCCTTGCTAGCACCGGTTACGATGACGACGTGGCCCTCAATACTGAGCTCTGGATAATCCACCAGGTTAGCTCAGCTTGCAGCGGGAACGCGAGTCGGAGTGACCATCAATAGGGGCGCTGATCGATCAGGGCTGCCGCTTGGCTAGCTTCGAAGATCTGACCGGGAACTGGGGTAATCTTCGCGAGTTTCTCGCCCTTGATCACCTTCTCAATCACGTCGAACAGCAGCGGACCGTGAACGGCTGTGCATTCGACCGTGGCGTTCAGCTTGCCCTCTTTCATGGCTTCGAAAGCTGGCTTCACCGCGTCGATGGACACGATGATAATGTCTACGCCGGGCTTCAAACCCGCGGCTTCGATCGCCTGAATGGCGCCGAGCGCCATGTCGTCGTTGTGGGCATAGACCGCCTGGATTTCGCCCTTGTGCGCCTCAAGCAGGGTCTCCATCACGGCCTTGCCCTTGGTGCGCGTGAAGTCGCCGCTCTGGCTCGCGATGATCTTCATGTTCGGGTACTTGCTGAGCGCTTCCGCGAAGCCCTTTTTGCGCAGGCGTGCTGCGTCCGCGGCAGGGGTACCGACGAGCTCGATGATGTTCGCCTTTTGGTTGGTCTTCTTGGCTAGCCAATCAGCGGCCTGACCGCCTTCCCAAATAAAGTCAGCGACCAACACCGTCTCGTACAGGTCCTCCTCAGCGTCCACTCCGCGGCTCGTCAAGATGACCGGGATACCCGCGGCCTTGGCTTCTTTCAGGGTCGGCTTCCACCCGATTGACTCCTGCGGGGCGATCACGATCACGTCCACGCCTTCGGTGATGAAACCATTAACAGCGTTGACCTGGTTGTTGTGGACGTTTTGGCCGTCAGCGAACTTCAGCTTTATGCCGCGCTTCTCAGCCTCGTCCTTGACGGACTTGGTGTGAGCGACGCGCCAGGAGCTCTCCGCGCCAGTCTGCGAGAAGCCCACCACGATTTCCTTCGGGTCTTTGGGCTTCTTGGTGGCTGCGGGCTGATCCTCAGCGCTGGGCTTGGTGGCGGTTTCGCTTGAGGTTCCCTTCTTACCACATCCGTAGAAGAGGGACGCTGTCAACGCGAGGAGGAGGGCGCGGCGGGAGATTGCTTGCAGCATGAGTTCGGTCCTTTTTTGAAGTGGAGTGTGGACCCATCCGCCCAACCCGCCAGAGAGCAGGGGTCGGGTAAGCAGGCCCACCAGGGGCGCATTCAGACATTTTTGACCTCAGGCTTAAAGCCCTAAATTGTACACAGCGAGCGGCACCCCATACTTTCGAGGTCCAGAGGTCAGAGGCGTTGCCACCGGCGCCTGAGTTTAAGGCTGTTTCGTTCGTTCTCGTGAAAGTCTTGGCCGAAGTTCGGACCCCTAGAGGAGGGCTAAGAAATTTGCACCGCTGCTACCAGCGCTCCCGTGGCGGGAGCCTACGTGGGTCCGTTGTCGTCTGGGAATCGAGCGTTTCGCGAGCGTGCTGCGCGGTCGAGTTGGGGCAGAACGAGATTGACAATCTAGCTCAATCTGTGACTCAGCTTGTGCCGTGCTGCTCGTGGGACGACGCTGGCTGCAGCGGCGTACCGAACCGACCGCCGGCACTGGCCCAGAGGCGCAGGCCGGCTTCAAGCACTCAGACGTTCGCAGGCGCCTGGGTTGGCTCAGTTAACTCGTGACCACTCTTCGAGGTAGAAGCGCACCAGCTGCTGCGTGTCGAGGCGATTGCTGGGGACTTCTACGCGGCGGGTGTCGCGCGGAAACTCGAACATCTCTTCGAGGCTTGCTGGCGTGAGCGTTGGCGCGACTACGCCGGAAGCCAAGGCGAGCCCTGCTGCCTGGGTTCGATCGAGCGCATTCGGGCCGAGCGTCGCCAACACGAACCCCCACTCACCGAAGGACGGCACGAAGGCGTGATAGGGTTGAGTCGTGAACCCCGCCGCTTCGAGCGTGGTCACTGTGCACCAAAACGTCTTCCTAGCGAGCAGCGGGGAGCTGGCTTGGACCACAACCGCGCCGCCCGGGTTGAGCCGGCGCGCGACCGAGCGATAGAAGCGGTCCGAGTAGAGCTTGCCCACCGCGTAGTTGCTGGGATCGGGGAAGTCGAGAAGCACGAGATCGAAGCCGGGCGCCTCCGCGCCGCCTCGGGCGACATAGACCATCGCGTCCTGATTGATGATCGTCACGCGCGGATCGTGCAAGCTGTTCTGGTTGAGCTCACGCAGCGCCGGGTGCTCGCGGCCGAGGCGCGTGACGGCAGGATCGAGATCGACTAACACTAGGCTCTCGAGGTTTGGCCATTTCAGGACCTCACGCGCGGCCAGGCCATCACCGCCCCCGCCGATAAGAACCCGCCGAGCTTGAGGTGCCGCGAAGAACCCCGGGTGAACCAGCGCTTCGTGATAGATCGCCTCATCGCGCGAGGCGAACTGCAAGTTTCCGTTCAGATAGAGTTCGAAACCTCGGGCACCTTGGGTGAGCACGATGCGCTGATAACTCGACTGTTCGCGGTGGGTGATGCGACCTGGGTAGAGGCTCCGTTCGCTGTATTCCAAAGCTCGGTCCGCGAAGGGCAACGCGACGAGCAGCACTAACAGGACGACGCCCGCGCGTAGGCGCGCGGCGAAGAAGTCGCGCGACGGGCTGTCCACCAGGCGCGGCAACACCCACGTGGACAGCAGTGCGATCGCCGCGTTGATCACGCCGCAGAGCAAAGTACTTCGCAACAGGCCTACAAAAGGCACCAGTAGCAAAGAGAACCCCAGGGAGCCAATCAGCGCGCCCGCATAGTCGAAAGTCAGCGCCTTGGCGATCAGGTCTTTGAAGCTCACGTGCCGTTCGAGCACACGAATCAAGAGGGGTAGCTCTAGACCCACCAGTGCGCCGACAACGACCACGATCGAGTAGAGCAGCAGCGTGAAAGCGTCGGTGTACGAGAACGCCAAGAAGAGCGCTGGAGCGCTGAAGCCTCCGATCAGTGCGGCGCCGAGTTCGACGTCCACGAACACCCACGCCACATGCTCGGTGACGAAGCGGGATAGATAAGCCCCGAGCCCCATGGCGGACAGGTACACGCCAATGATCAGAGAGAACTGCCGGACCGAGTCGCCTAGTAGGTAACTCGCGACAGCGGCGATCGCCAGCTCGTAGACTAGCCCCGCCGTCGCGATGACGAGCACCATCGCGAGCAGTAGCAGCGGGTCACGAGCGCGTTCCGGGGTGGGGGACCCGGGCGGAGCAGCGCCGTCGGTCATGGGTTCAGGGCGGGGGCCTGGTTGTGCAGCTGAGTCAGCCGTGGACTGCGGCGGAGATGATCATGCTGAGTCCAATGATCACCGCGCCGATCACGATGCCGAGGGCCGTGTTCTGATCGTCCTCAATTTCCTTACGGATAGAGAACGGGGTCAACGCGTTGATCAGCAGAAAGCTGAGCGCGAACATCACGATCCCGACCGCGCTGTAGACGATGGAGGAGACGACTGCCTGCGCAAAGGGGGCCCACTGAATGTCCATGATACGCCTCTCAGAAACCGCGGAAGAGCCCGCAACAATGCGGGTCGATCACTACACGAACTCGGCTCAGGAGGCGACCCCCTTTATCAATTCTTCGGCGGGCTGCCAACCGCGCGAGGCAGCGGTTGGGGTGGGGCCATGTCGTTGTCTGAGGTCCCGCTCTGTGAGTCCGTGAAACCTGCGCACGATGAGCTTCGTGCCCTCCGGCGAGGCATGGTAGGCTGCTCGCCACATGCCCCGGCTCAGAGAAGCGCTTTTGTTCGGCGGAATAGTGCGCGTTGCAGCCGCACCTGGTCTGGGAGGTCTGGTCCTTGTTGGCTTGCTAGTTCTGGGCCTTGTTCGCCCGGGGCGTTCTGAGGCTTCCGAATCCACGAGTGAGCCCCGCCTGGAGCAAGCGAGAAGCGCTTTTCGCGAAGGGCTGTCGCTCGAGGCGGCTGGCAACTGGGCGTTGGCGCTGCAGAAGTTTGATCAAGTGGCGAGCGTCCGACTGACGCCACAAGTGCGTTTTCACATCGCGCTTTGCAAGTCGCACTTGGGGCGTTTGAACGAGGCGCTCGGCGAGTACCGTCTCGCTGAGTACGAGGCCGAGCAAGGCGCGTTGCCCGAAGCCGCAGAGATCCGAGCCGCGCGGGAGGAGCTTGAGGGCCGAATCCCACGCGTCTGGATCGTGCCGCGTGAGGGCATCGTGCTCAGTCGCGTGACCCTCGACGGGGTGCAGCTTGGCGGAGCCTCTTTAACTGAGCCGGTGACGATCGATCCCGGCCCGCATCGCTTGGAAGCGGTGTCGGCCGACGGCCGGCGGTTTGCGCAGGACTTCAGCGCGACCGAGCGAGAGCAGGTCTCAGTCAATATCGCCTTTGAGAGCGCAGGTGCGAGCGCCGCGCAGGACTCTCCTGCTTCGTCCGCCTCGCCGGACCACGGCACTGCGGGGATGACGGTTCGAGAAGGAAACTCGGGCGCGGCTCCTTGGATCGTCAGCGGAGTCGGCGCGGCGGCGCTTGGAGCGTCCATCTATTCGCTGTTGGCGGCAAGCGACGCCCAGACCGAAGTCGACAAGCTGAGCGCTGTCATTGGGGACCGCTGCGTCGGCGCCGAGTGCTCAGAAGAGATCCGTACGGAGGCGCTGCGGCGCAAGGATGCGACCGATGATCGGAACCTGTTCACTGGTCTCGGTTACAGCGGGTTAGCCGTCTCCGGGCTCGCGCTCGGCGCCGCTGCGTACCTTTGGATTAGCGCTGAGCCCCCCGATGCTCACTCGCAGACCCCGCTGATTTTGGTCACCGCTGTTCCAGGCGACGCTCAGGTCTTGCTGCAGGGAGCGTTTTGAGATGAAGCAGCGATGGGGTTGGCTAGCTGTTGGCCTGTGTTTGCTATTTGGGCTCGGTCCGGGTTGCCAAAGCGAAGAGCCAACGTTTTTGGCGCAGGCGGACTTTGACAAGAAGTACGGTCGCGACCCAGGGGAGCCCCCGGCTGCGCCTTCGCGCCCGCTCCCGGAGCCTCTGGCGGCTGATGGCGGCAAGATGGCAGCCGGCGGCGCAGGTCACGGACCGCAGCTTATCGACTCCGGGGCAAGAACGCCGCCGGATGCTGGAGCCCCGCCAGTTGGGTGTCCCCCGGGGTTCACACAGTGCGACGGCGCGTGCGTCGCTGGGGAGTGTCTGGTTCCGGTTGAAGACTGCACCAACGGTCTCGACGACAACGGGGACGGACTCGGGGACTGCGCGGACCCGGTGTGCAGCGCGGGTTACCGCTGCGTCCCGCCACCACCACCTGGCTTTAGCCCAGTGTTTGCGCTGGCCACGACGGGGCCAGGTACCAATCCTTCTTGCGCTGGGAGCTACACAGAACTCCCGATTGCGGGCCTGCATCAGATCCCTTCGGCGGAGGCGGCGGCCTGCGATTGTCAGTGCAGCGCCAGCGGAGCGACCTGCCGCGTGCAATTGGACTTCTATGAGGGCTCTGCGTGCTCGGGCGTGCCGTGGACGCTTACGGGCGCCCAGCGCCTGGAGTCCGGCGTTTGCGATGACGTGTTGTTGGACAAACAAGGCACGCCCGGTTCTGAGAGCGTACGCGCCTTGATGCAGCCGCCAGCTAAAACCACGGGAACCTGTACCGCGACGCCGCTTCCGCTACCGAGTGTTGAGTGGGGGGTCAGTGCTCAGGGCTGCGCGCCGCCGGTGAGCAACGCTTTGGGCTGTGACCTGGGGAGCTGCATTCCGAACCCGCCAGAGGAGCTCGGCCCCCTCTGTGTGTCCCAGGTGGGTGACGTCGATTGCCCCGCGAGTTTTCCAAGAAAACAAGTCTTCTACCGGGACGTTGAGGACACGCGCGCGTGCCAGTGCGGGTGCAGCGTGACCTGCGCGACGCACGTCACCGCGTACACCGGGGACGCCTGCATGCCCGATCCCGGAACCACGGCGACGCTGGTGGTGGCCGACGACAGCTGTGTGCCCTTGCCGCTCGACCCTTCGCCTAGCGGTCCTGGGGCGTTGGACGATGAGACCCGCTCGTTTCGGACTCCTGCGGCGACTTGCCCTGCAGAGCTCCAAACCACCGGCGGGGTGAGCCCGACCGGTGCCGTCACCGTTTGCTGTGAGTGAACGAGTTACTCCGCCCATGAGCGCAGCATTCACGCGTCGCCAGGTCTTGGGTGCGCTGTGGGGCGCCCCGTGGTTCACAGCGAGCACCGGCTGCGCCCGAGCGCGTGATTTGCCTGGAAGCGTCGGCGGACAGAGCCTGGGCATCGGCCACCGCCTGAGGGACCCGGCGGCCGCTTTGCCCCAAAACTCAGCGACACCCGAGCGCATTGGCGTGGCCATCGTTGGCGCAGGTCCGGCGGGGCTGTGCGCGGCGTGGCAACTCTTGCGGCGCGGTGAGCGCGATTTTCGGATCTTTGACTTGGAGCACCAGGCGGGGGGGACGTCGGCGTACGGGACGGACGGCGTTGTCCCCCACCCCTGGGGCGCTCACTACGTCCCGTTGCCGTCTGCAGAGAACAGCGCGCTCGTCACGTTGTTCGACGAGATGGGCGTCTTGGAATCCACTCGCCCAGTGCGCGGCAAAGAGCGGCACTTGGTGCGCGCGCCGGAAGAGCGCGTGTTTTCAGCGGGAGCGTGGGAAGCAGGCCTATTCCCGAAGCGCGACGCGACCCCAAAGGATTTTGACCAATGGCAGAGGTTCACGCTGCAGACGCGCGCCTTCTCGGATCAGCGCGACTCCCGGGGGCGTCGGCCATTTACGATCCCCGCCGCCAACGGCTCGGACGAATCTCAATGGACTGAGCTTGACCGTCTGTCGGCTGCAGAGTGGTTGTCAAAGCATGGCTACGACTCTGAAGTGCTTCGCTGGTATGTGGAGTATGCCACTCGCGACGACTACGGCACGAGCCTCGCGCACACCAGCGCGTGGGCGATGCTGTTCTACTTCGCCTCACGCAGCGAGAGCTCGGCTGCGGACTCGGCGCCGTTTCTGACCTGGCCCGAAGGCAATGGGCGCATCGTGCAACATTTGGAACAGCGCTCGCAGGCGCAGCTACGATTGGGTCGGCTGGTCACGGACGTCGTGCAAGGCGACGCCCAGGTGGAGCTCAGTGTGCTGCGCACCAGCGACAATCAGCTGGAGCGCTACGTCGCCGATCAGGTGATCTTCGCGGTGCCTCAGTTCATCGCGCGGCGTGTCTACCGCGAGTACAAGGACGCCCCACCTGCGCATCTCGACGCGTTCAGCTACAGCGCGTGGCTCGTCGCAAACCTGCACTTGAGCGGCCGCCCAGTGCAGCGGGGCATAGATCTCGCGTGGGACAGCGTGATCTATGAGAGCCACGCGCTCGGCTATGTAGACGCCAGCCACCAGACCTTGCGAGACCAAGGACCGACGGTCTGGACCTACTACTATCCGCTCAGCCAATACGAGCCTAAAGAGGCGCGCGAGTGGTTGCTATCGTCGTCGCGTGAAGACCTGGTGGAGGGCGTCGTGCTCGACTTGCAGAGTGCGCACCCCGACTTGATGGACTACGTGAAGCGGGTGGACCTGTGGCGTTGGGGCCACGCCATGGTGCGCCCGACTCCGGGGTTTATTTGGGGACATGAGCGGCGGCTGGCCGCTATGTCACGGGGCCGGGTGCACTTTGCACACTGTGACCTGTCTGCAATGGCACTGTTCGAAGAGGCGCAGTACTGGGGACTTCGTGCGGCGGATGCCGTGTTGTCCCAGCGTCGTGGGACGTGACACGGCAATCACTACGCTTGGGCCCTTGGCTGTGGGGCCCCCGAGTTGATCTGTTGACGTTCGGCGGCAGCGCGCTCTTCGCCTTGGGGCTGGTCTTTGCTCGCGAGCCGTTGGGCATTTCTGGGCCCGACCTTCCCGAGTGGGGCTGGCTCGCATTCATCCTGTTGATTGATGTGGCGCACGTCTACTCGACCTTGTTCCGCACGTACTTTGACGCG
>JBDKJZ010000033.1:0-20149 GCA_039796375.1 Pseudomonadota bacterium | reverse complement strand
AATCGTGATCGTGCTGCGCAAGTTCCTGAAGCGGCAGGCTGAGGGGGCGCGGCTGCAACTTCACGGTGAGGCAGCGCAGGCGCAGATCTACTCAGCACAAGAGACGGGGACGCGCCTCAACGACCAGCCGGAAGTGTTGTTGGTCTTGGGCGTGCAGCGCGCCGGGCAGGCGCCCTATCAAGCGCAGGCTACCGCGGTCGTGTCTAACTTCATCATCCCGCGGCTTCAACCAGGGATGCTTATTCCAGTTAGAGTTGACCGCGCAAATCCTCAGTTGGTTGGGCTTGATCTGATTCAGCTGCAGTCGCCCAGCTTCGCGCAGCAGACCTTCCGTTCCGCGGCACAACCTTACGCGCACGCGCAGCCCCAGCCCTACGCGCAGCCCCCGCACCCGTACGCGCAGCCGCAAGCCCAACCCTACGCGCAGCCGCAAGCCCAACCCTATGCGCAGCCCCAGCCCTACGCCCAACCCGGGGCGGGTTATACACCGCAGCAGGCGCCCCAGTTCGCAGGTGTGAACCCCTACGGCATGTCTCAGGAGCAGCTGATCGCCCTGGCCCAGCAAGCCGCGGCGGCGCCCCCAGCGGGCGGAATGCTGCTCCGCTGCCCCAGCTGCGGGAACCCCTACGCTAGCGCGAATCCGCGCTGTCCCAACTGCGGCGCAGCTAAGCCCTAGCTTGCCCCGCGTTGACCCGTGAATGACTACTGAGCGCTATTGAACGTGCGGTACTTCCAGAACAACTTGACTGACGAGCTTCCTGGGGAGTTCGAGACCGATCTTCGGAGCCGGCAGGTCCAGGGCGCGTGTTACTCGCCTGCGCCGCCGACTCCCGTGAGCTCGCCGAAGCTGCTGTGTCACTCGCGCGAAATGGCTGACCTACTTGGGTATTCTGACGTTGAGTTGAAAGCGTCGCATTTCGCTCAGGTATTTGGGGGCAATGAACTGGAGCCTGGGATGCGACCCTACGCCCTGTGCTACGGCGGGCACCAGTTTGGGAACTGGGCGGGGCAGCTTGGTGACGGTCGTGCCATCAACTTGGGCGAGTTGGTTGATGTGAACAACGCGTCTCGTTGGGTCCTGCAACTCAAAGGAGCGGGGCCCACCCCGTACTCGCGGCGCTCAGACGGCCGGGCCGTCATGCGCTCGTCAGTTCGCGAGTTTGTGTGCAGCGAAGCGATGTACCACCTCGGGGTACCGACGACGCGAGCGCTGAGCCTAGTGAGCACAGGTGACAGTGTGGTTCGGGACATGTTTTACGATGGCCATCCGAAGGCCGAGCCTGGGGCCATTGTGTGCCGAGTGGCCCCTAGCTTTCTTCGCTTCGGCAGCTTTGAGCTGTTCGCGAGCCGCGGCGACCTCAGTACCTTGCGCGCGCTGCTGCGCTATTGCCTCAAGGTGAGTTTTCCAGATATCACGGCGACCCCTGAGCGCCCGACTTCCGCCGATATTGGGGAGATGTTCGGTCGCATCTGCAAGAGCACGGCGCTGATGGTTGCGCACTGGATGCGAGTTGGGTTTGTCCACGGCGTGATGAACACTGACAATCTGTCCATCCTTGGCCTCACGATAGACTATGGCCCCTACGGTTGGGTTGAGGACTACAATCCAGACTTCACGCCGAACACCACCGACGCGCAGGGTCGGCGCTACGCATTTGGAAAACAGCCGGCTATCGCCGAGTGGAACTTGGGCAAACTCGCCGAGGCGCTCGTACCCTTGGTCGACAGCAGAGAGCGCTTGCAGCCGCACCTCCAGGCTTTTCAGCAGCACTTCGAGACTGCCTACGTGCGCATGTTAGCCGACAAACTCGGCCTCATTCATCTGCACTGGGACTCGCCCGACGAAACTGGAGCTGAACCACCCGATCGCAGGCTCGTATTCGATTTGCAGCGGATCCTGCGTCTCGCAGAAACCGACATGACGCTTTTCTTTCGGGCGCTGGCGAAAGTGGAGGTCTCGCGCGCTGCGCTCGAGGAAGCGCCGGCCGAGCGATTGAGCGCCCCACTGGAGGTCGCGTTCTACCAGACGAACCGTTCGCCAGAACACGCCGAGGCGCTCGATGAGGGGCTCCGCCGCTACGTTGCGCGGCGTTTGCGTGATGAACGGGACCCGAAGCTCTGCCGTGAAGTCATGAATCGCACCAACCCAAAGTTCATCCCCAGGAACTACTTAGCGCAGCTCGCTATCGATCGGGCCGAGCGCGGCGACGGTGAAGGTGTATCGGAATGGCTGAATGTCTTGCGCAATCCCTACGCTGAGCAGCCGGGTTTCGAAGCATACGCTGCCAAGCGCCCCGAGTGGGCCCGGCATCGACCGGGCTGCGCGACCCTCAGCTGCAGCAGCTAGGCGTCGGGGAGCCCGAAGGTGTGCGCTCCTGTCCTGGGGTCCGGCATGGTCGGCCGCAACCGGCACATGACCGCGAGGATTGAGTCGGGGCGCGTCTGCGCTTAGTGTCCGACCCGGATGCCCTCTGCAAACGCCACCCCTAGCATCGAGCCGACTGAGGTCCCCGAGGCTGCGGCTTCGCCGCTTTCGAGCTCGGCCCCGTCCGAGCGCCTAGTCACCCAAATCCTTGGAGCGCTGATCATCTGCGCGAGCGCGATCATGGTGATGTGGAACCTGCAGGACACCTCCCTCAAGAACTCGAACACTGGCAGTCGCTACGCCACGGTCGAAGCGCTCGTCGACTTTGGGACCTTCGCGATCAACGACAGCGTCTACAACTTCACTATAGACAAGATCAAGATCGACAAGAACTACTACTCCTCAAAGCCGCCTACGTTGCCCACGCTCGCCGCCGGGGTGTACTGGGTGCACCAGAAGCTCACGGGCAAGACGATCGCCACCGATGAGGGGGATGTGCTCTGGGTGATCGGCATGTGTACTGGGTGGTTGAGCCACGTGGTTCTGCTTATCTACTTCTTCAAGCTCGGCTTGCTGCTCTTTAAGCGACAACTGGCGCAGCTTGGGTCTTTAGTGGGCGTCGCGTTTGGTTGTCTGAGTGTCGCGTTCTCCACCACGCTGAACAATCATTCGATAGGGGCAACGCTCGTGTTCGCGTGCTTCTATCACACAGTCTGTGCTCGAAGGGCGGCGCCTGGAAACGTCAGTCACTACGTTTTTGCCGGTCTGTACGCGGGTTTTGGGCCGGCGATCGACTTGCCCTCCGCGATCATGAGCAGCGGAGCGTTTGTGCTACTGGGTCTCCGGGACTGGCGTAAGACGTTCATGTTCTTCGTCCCGGCGGTATTACCGGGCGCCGCGACGGCGCTGACACTCTCCTACTTATCGTCGGGGTCTATCGAACCGGTCTACCTGCGTACCAGCTTGTACAAGTATGCGGGCTCTTATTGGAACAACCGTAGCGGCATCGAAGCCCTGCGGGAGCCGAAGCATATCTACGGCTTTCACGCGCTCTTTGGGCATCACGGGCTCTTCAGCATGACGCCGCTTTTGGGGTTCGGGGCCTGGGCGTTGTACCGGGAACTCAGGAAGCGTTCAGCGCTGTTTCAGGAGAGCCTGCTGGTCGCTATTTTTTGTTTGGCGTTGCTCACCTTCTACATCATTCGCACGCGTAACTACGGCGGGTGGAGCGTGGGCATGCGCTGGTTCGTACCGTTCATGCCACTACTGATGTTCTACTTCGGGCTCTGGCTCGATCGCGTCCTGTTTCCCAAGCTCACCACGCTCTCCGAGAAAGCCGTCATGTCATCGAAGTGGGGTCTCGTGGTGCTCTCATTGGGCGTCAGTGCGTTTCACGTGCAGGACGGGCTCACCTGTCCGTTTCAGTTCTCGCGCTGGCACAACTGGCTCGACGGCAAGCCCAACAGAAACCGGCAAGCCGCGAAGCTGAACCTTGGGCGCTCCGAACTCGCGGTTGAACGCGAGAGAGTGCGGCTAAAAGCTCAGGGTCGCTAACCGTTCAAGATTTCCGTCAGGCGCTGCACGTTGGCTGAAGCGCGCTCGCGCACATGAACGAGCGCCGTCTTTAGCTGAGCGGCCAGCGCCTGCTTGTTGTCTTGCGTGGCAACCAGCTGGTTGTAGATATCGTCTTCGCTCATCTGCTTGATGTCGATGACTTGTTGCTCAAGGCCGAATAGGCGCATGATGCCCGGCGTCTTGTGGCTGTAAGAGATGGCCGTTGTCGGGACTTCAGATGACAGCGCCGCGATGTTGGCGTGCATGCGCGCTCCGATGAATTGGGTTGTTCGGGCAATGAGCCCCTTGAGTTCGTCGGGTCGGTAGTCGCCTTCGAGCACCGTGCAGCGCTCCCTGTGGCGCATTGTAGCTCTGACCCGGCGGCACATGATGCGGTCGTCGTGCTCGGCGCGGGGCCCAATCACGTGGCTCACAAACATGACGTTGTGCGGGTTGTGGTCCAAGAACCGATCGAGCGCCTGCGCTAGGGTCACAGCGAAGCTCTGGGATGCGGCGAGCGGGTTGTGCTTGCTGAACTTGCCCTCGACCAATTGACTCAGCGACACGCCGAGCAACGGCGCGCTTGTCGGAATCTTTTCGATACGGAAGATTTCATCCACCCGATCCGCTGCAACTGGGGTGAGCAAGAAAGCCAAGTCGGCGGTGAATTCCACGAGGCCCTGGCGCAGGCCAAGGTCGCGCAGGTGTTTGACGGTGATTTCGTCCCTCGCCGTCACGCATTCTGCGCGGTTCAAAGCGAAGCGAGCGAGCGGCTTGGTTAGAGAAAACGGGCCGATCGACTGAGCGCAAACGAACACCTTCTTGCCCAGCGCGTAGGCCAAGAGCAGCGGCAAGAAATGCGAGTAGGCGACGTGCGGACCGTAGTCCTCTGTCAGCATGTCGCCACTCAGATCGATCACCAAGTCAGCGCCTTGCATCTGCTCAGTTTCGGCGTGAGACTTCAAAAACGCCAAGTTGAGCCCGGTGCGCTCATTCACTTTGCGCCAGACCAGCGCTGAGAGCACCTGGGCCGTCCCTGCTATCAGCCGACGCCGCTGCGAGGCCACGATTCGGGCGCCGGGGTAGGCGTCCCTATCGAGGTCGGGGAAGGGCGTGCTGATCACGATGTCCGCGCCGGGGAAAGCCTTGAGCAGCTGCTGCGTCGCGCAGAGCTCCATCGCGGCGTCACCCTTGTTGTTGGAGGAGAACGTACCAGTCAATACGAAGCGGGGCATAGATTCCTTGAGAGGGTAGAGCTCAGAGTGTGCAAATCACTTGAGCCAGCTGCGGCCAACCGTTGGCGGTGCGGTCTCTGTGGATGTTTTCGCTCATTTGGGGGCCGAGATTTTCGGTGAAAAACCGAAGTACCGCGTTTGAGAGGGCAGCCGGATCGAGCGGCTGGATGAGCAGGCCAGTCTTCCCGTCGCAAATCGCCTCGGGGATCCCGCCGACCGCGGTCGCGAGCACGGGTTTCTCGAAGCCGAACGCCAGCTGCGAGATCCCACTCTGCGTTGCGGTTACGTACGGTTGAACCACGAGGTCTGCTGCCGCAAAAAAGTCTCCGACTCGTTCATTCGGGATGTATTCGTCGAAGAGACGTACGCGGTCTTCAAGGCCCAGGCTGCGGATCTTGTCTAGGTAGGGTTGTTTGTCATCGTAAAACTCGCCAGCGACCACGAGCGTGACGTGACGCTGCTGCAAGATCGACGGAAGCGCGTCGAGCGCTGTCATTAGTCCCTTGTAAGCTCGGACATACCCAAAAAACAAAAGCACGTCGCCGCTCAGGCCCAACCGCGCGCGGGCCTCGTCCCGGTTCCTGTGCTGGGCGCCGAACGCGTCGTAAGTCGGGTGAGGGTGCACGGTGATCGGTCGGCCCCTGGCGAAACGCTCTAGCGCGGGTCGTTCCGCCTGGGAGTGCAAGACGAAGGCATCGGCGCCGGCAAGGCCCGTACGAACAAGGGTTGTGTTGAGAGCACTGCTCTCGTGAGGTACGACGTTGTGGCAAAGGTAAATTTGCTTGGCGTTGCATTGGCGGCGAAGGGCCCAAGACAGGCTCCGGTAAGCCGGAGCGAAGAATGGATGCCACCACTGGAAGAGCACTCGATCAGGAGCGAACTCAGCGATTCGTTGCGCCGCTCGCAACCAGCTGGGGGGAGAGATCGAATCCACGATCCGCGCCATAGGCAAGTCCAAGGGAGCATCGCTCGTGTCGTATTGGGTCTTGCCCGGGAACAGCGCGTCTGGATAGAGGCGCGTGAAGTTGATCACGCTCAAGTCATGCTCTGAGAGCATTGCGCGTCCGAGCAGCGCCGTGTGGTGGGCGATGCCGCCACGGTACGGGTGGCTAGGGCCGACGATGCAAATTCGAGCCATGGACGAAGCGTTTCCATAGCAAACAGCGACCGGACTGAAACCGCGATTCTGCGCTGAGTCCCTGCGAAGTCGCACGCCCTGGCAAGCCGCATACGTGCTCTCCCATGGGAAATGGCGTACAAGGGCGTCGCATGACAGACGGGCAGCCCAAGTATGGTCTCGCGTTTATTGGTAAGTCACTAATAACATTAATGATTATCTGTGGGCTGGTGTTTTACCTGGGGCCTGAGCTCAGAAAGCTCCCTCAGGTGGTTCAGACGCTCAGCTGGCCGATGTTCCTGTTCGCTTTCATCGTGAACGTGGTCGGTAGCGTGCTCCTGCCCGCGATGGCGAGCAACATCGCCCTCACTCGCGAGCGCCTACAGCTGTCGCTCTGGGACCTCGTGCGGGTCAACTTCGTCACGAGGTTTTACAGCTTGTTCTTGCCCCGCGGTGGGGCTTTCGCGATGCGCTGGCACCAGTACAAGAAGAGCGGCTCAGGGGGCGACGCCTTCGCGCTCGTAATCTTCGAGAAGTTGGTCATCGTGTTCGCCTACTCGCTGGCTGCTGTCGTGTTCATCTTGATAGAAATCGACAAGCTAGGTTCCGGGAAGCGGGAGACTGCCGCGGCACTGGTCGCGGTGTTTCTAGCTATGGGCCTGGGTATCTCGCCGTTCTTGTCGTTCCGCTGCTCCCAGCTGCTGTCCACCTGGTTTGGGGCTGAGCGCCGTGGTGTCCCGAAGTTCGTCACCCGGACGGTCAATAGCGTACTGTCGGCGGTGAGCGCGTATCAATCGCTGGATGTGAGGTCCATCGTGCGCATTCTGCTGACGACTGTGCTGGGGTATTGGCTGTTCGTGCTCAGCGCCTATATCCTCGCCGTCGACATGGGATTGAGCGTTGGGCTCATGAGTATGGCCTGGGTCCGCTCTGCAGTGTTCATGCTGACCTTAATCCCGATAACGGTGGGTGGACTGGGTGTTCGCGAGATTGGATTTGTTGGGTTGTTGGGCCTGTACGGCGTCGGAGGCGCCGAGGCGGTCACCTTCGGCTTGGCGAACTTCGCGGTGCAGGCAGCTATTGGGCTAGTGGGCGCGGGCTACGAGGTGCGAGACCTGATTCAGAAGAAGCGAGGCAACAGCAAATGAGCGTCCGCGGAATCATCAACAAGGCGCGTCACTTTGCCAAGTATCGAGGGCGAGGTCCTGTAGCCCTGCTGAACCGCGAAGCTAAGGGGCGCATGATTCGCGCTATCGTGGAGGATTTCGCGGGGCGCCCGGCAAGCGGGTTGACGATTTTAGACATCGGCTGCGGCAATGGGGGGATCAGCAACCATTTCTCAAAACAAGGCAACGAAGTCTTCGGCGTCGACGTGGACGACAAGCGCAAGGGGCAGGACTTAGGCTTCGAGTTTCGGCTGGTAGAGTCCGAGCGGTTGCCGTTCGAGAATCAACGATTCGACTTAGTAATCTCTCATCACGTGATCGAGCACGTGCCGGATCAGGCGCTGCATTTGGCGGAGATCAGACGAGTACTGAAGCCTACTGGCTTGTGTTACTTGGCCACGCCGAACAAGACCTCTCCGTTCATGGAGGGCCACATTGGCAATGAGTGGGTGCTCAGGCACGCTCAGATGCAGCCGTTGTTCGAGAGATGCGGCTTTGACGTGAAAGAGTACAGCTTCGACGTGCTCTCGCGCCCCGATGAGTTCTTCGCCGAGAAACGCTACGGCCGGTTCATTCCGAAGCGTGCGGCAGAAGCCCTTCGGCCCTGGTACCCGAGCCACTTGTTCATGCTGCGGCCGCTCTGAGCGCTGGAGTGGGTAGGTTGCGAACAATCCTCGAGTTTGCGAAGGGCCGTGCCAAGTGAAGATCGCTCTAGTCACTCAAGATTTCCCGCCTGCGATGGGGGGGATCCAAACGTACTCCTACGAGCTGGCTTCGCGGTTGCACCGAGACCTAGCTGAGTGCACGGTCGTCGCGCCGTCGCATCGCCTTGCCGCCGAGACGGACGCCGCAGCGCCCTTCAGGGTTGAGCGATGCGTGGGCTCTTGCGACTGGCTGCCACTGAGCAGCGTTCCCACGCTGGCCAGGTTGGCGGGGAGCGGACGGATCGATACCACGTTTCACGCGCAGTGGCAGACTTTGCCCGGGGCGCTGATGCTGCGCAAGCTCGGCATGCTCAAGCGCGTGTTCGTCGCGGCTCATGGGCGAGAACTGCTGCTTAGTCCATTCGCCGGAAGCCCGGCCCTGCAGCGGGTATATGACGCACAGCGGCGACGCTGGATTCAAGCAGCGGATGGGGTTTTTCCGGTGAGTCACTTCACGGCAGGCTTGCTAGAACAGCTTGGTGTGAGCGCAGCGCGGACACGCGTAGTCAGCAATGGCACCGATCCTGAGTTCTTTCGGCCACTGCCAGCCGCTGAGATGCGTGAACGGCTGGGCGTGGGTGAGCGGCGCGTATTGCTGTCCGCGGGGCGACTGACCAAGCGCAAAGGATTGGATCAGGTGATCTCCATGTTGCCCAAGATCGCAGACCAGGTGCCTGACGTGCTGTTCCTGATAATCGGTGAAGGTGAAGAGCGCGAGAGCTTGGCCGCGCAGGCCCGCGATACTGGTGTTTCGGAGCGCGTGCGGTTCTTAGGGCAGGTGCCGTTCGCGGAGCTGCCCCAGTACTACGCGGTCGCGGACGTCTTCGTCACTCCGTGCCGCGACGTCGGGCCGAGCGTTGAAGGTTTTGGTCTAGTGTTCTTAGAAGCGAACGCATGCGGCAAGCCGGTGCTCGCGGGGCGCAGCGGGGGGACGTCCGACGCCCTGGACGACGGCGAGACCGGGTTCCTGATCAACCCAGAGGATGGCGGCGAGCTCTTAGCGCGGGCTGTGCAATTGCTAACAGACCCGGAGCTACGTCGACGCATGGGCGACGCAGGTCGGCGTCGGGTGCTCGCTCGGGGAAGCTGGGACCACACGAGTACGCGGCTGGTCAGCGCGATGCGAGAATTGGCGCCCTAACCCTCAGACGTCTCCAAACGCTCGGGCGCTATGGAGCCGACCCGCTTTCGGAGCCAGTTGCGCCATTGCTTGGCGCTCATCGGTACCGACTCCATCTGCATGTCGCGCCACTGAATGCGCCACTTCGACGGGGAGACTTCGGCGACGCTGACCTTCGGGTACGAGCCGTGGCCGAACTGTTCGATGAGTTGGTCCACGACCCCCTCAGCTTCTTCTGCAGTGAGCTTCGCTTGGCGATCCATGATCTTCCGAGGGTAGCAAAGACCAGAGGGGCGCCCAGGTCCGACGCATGCGTGCTGGTGCGCGGGCCAATTGGGCTCGGCCCAAGGGTCAGTCGCCGGCCTGCACGTCGACGATCCAGCCGCAGGCCCCCCAATCCTGAAACCAGGCGCCGACTTGTGCCTCGACCTCAGCCGCCGCCTCGGGCAGCTCTGCGGCGGTGGCCTCCGCGGCAGGGACCAGGGCTTGTCCCGCGCGCAAGTGCCGCAACAGCAGCGCCGCGGGCGCGCCGACGCGCCGGTGCATCAGCCGCAGCTGCCTGTCGCGGTAGAGCACCAGGTGCTGTGCCTCAGGCTCGGGGATAGCGACGGTGGAGGGCTCGGTGTCGGGGTGACTCTGGGCATTTCGCAGCTGACGCCGCAGCTCTGCGACTGGGTAACGGACGCTGAGCAGCTGAAACGCTGGATTGAAGACGATGCGTGCTGTTTGCCACGCTTCCTCTGGCAACGCCGCGAGCTTCGCTGCGTCCAGCGGAGGCGCCGGTGCGGCATCGAACAGCTCCGTGTAGGCCCACTCTAAGCGCGCCATGTCTTCGCACAGATCTTGATGCGGGGTCACGGGTCGGCTCGCGATGTGAGCTGCAAAACGATCACCGAGGTCTCGGAGCGAGTAGCTCGTGGGACTGCACGCGAGTAGGTAGGACTCTACCAGCTGCTCCCACTCGGCTTGTCCAAGGATGCCGCTGACCCCTGGATAGTCGTCGAGCATCGCGCTCGTGTGACGGAGCCAGAACTGCACGCGGTAGATCTCAAGCTGGTCGACCGGGCGAAGGCGGTCGTTACCGGTCAGGTGTAGCTCGCTGCCCTCGGTAGCATCAGCTTGTTTCGGCAAGAACCGATCACGCTGCAGCTGTTTCACCAGCCACTCTTGGACAGAGACGAAGTCACCATTGCCGCTGGTTTCGAGAGTGCTCATTCTGCGGCCGCCGTCCCGCTTGAGAAGTCTTGGTCCAGCCCCGCGGCCTCGCGTGGGCCCCCTTGATTCCAGCTCGGGCGGGCAGTTGATGCGGCGGTCGGGGTCGGTACTAGCGTCTTGCCCAACGCAAAGCTGGGCGCTGCGGGATCTTGCGCGCGCTGAGCCCGAACGGCGAGGGCTTCTGAGCGAATGGACTTCGCGCGTGCCGCCAGCGCCTCCAGCTCGCCGAACGCGGGGATTTCGTCGTCCCACTCAATCAATGTCGAGACGGAGCCCGCGAGCTCAATCGTGGCTCGATAGAGATCCCACACGGGCTCGATGATGTTGCCGTTGTGAGTGTCGATCAGGTAGTCACCCAAATTCGTGTGCCCAGCTAAGTGAATTTGGAAGATGCGGTCATGCGGGACGTTGCGGATGAACTCATAGGCATCGAAGCCATGGTTGTAAGCCGCCACGTAGACGTTGTTCACGTCAAACATCAGCCCGATTCCGGCCCGATCGACCACTTCAGAGACGAACTGCCACTCCGTCATGTGGCTTTGGCGATAAGCCATGTAGCTAGACGTGTTCTCGAGGGCGAACGGGACCTCAAGGTAGTCTTGCACTTGGCGCGCCCGCTCAGCCACGACATTGACCATCTGCTCGGTGTAGGGAAGTGGCAACAGGTCGTGCAGGTTCTGGCCTGGGACGCCCGTGAAACAGAAGTGGTCGCTCAACCAAGCGGGTCGAATTCGCTTCACCAGCGCTTTCAGTTTTTTCAGGTACTCCCTGTCGGGTGCTTCCGGGCCCCCGATGCTCAACGAGACCCCGTGTTGAATGACCCGATACGACTCTAGGACTCGGTCCAAGTGGTGCAGGGGCTTGCCCCCGTCCACCATGAAATTCTCGCTGATCACTTCGAAGAAATCCATCGCGGGACGGGCATCCAGCACGTGGCGGTAGTGGGGGACTCGCAGTCCCACGCCGACTCCCCAGTCCGGAACTGGGCGGGCCGCGCCCAAGACGTCATCACTCATGGGCGCTAACCTACCAAAGAATGGCGCAGCGGAAACCCCAGTCGCGTGTAGCTGCGGCCTCGCGCTTGTCTGGTCGCCCCAGCCCCGGCATATTGCTCCCGTGAAACCTAACTCATCGGCCCCCGAATCATCGAAGTGGCCCCAGCGCAGTCCTGCCGAGGCGCTTGCACGCAGACGCCAAGCGTTGCTGAGCGCGATTGACGCGCCCATCGTCTTGGCGTCCGGGTTGCCCCGGGTACGCAACTTCGAGGCGAATCGTTTCCCTTTTCGCGCTGAAAGCCACTTTTTGTACTTCATTGGGCGCCACTTGCAGGGCGCCCTGTTGTGTTTCGACCAGGGGGAGGCAGTTCTGTTTGCGCCGGAAGCACCCGATGAAGACGCGCTGTGGCATGGCGCGCAACCGAGCCTGGACATGCTGAGTGACGAACTACAGCTTCCCGTGCGCCCCATCGGTGAATTCCGCGCCCCCGACGAGGCCTTGACCCTGGCACCGGCGGACACCGAGACGGGTCTATGGTTGGAGGACCTGCTCGGCCGTGATGTCGAGCCCGCTTTGCCTGAGGATCTCTCTGAAGAGGACGCGGAGCTCGCTGAGGCGATGATCGCGCTCCGCCTGCGTCACGACGAAGCGGCGCTCATCCAAATGGGCCACGCTGCGCGGGTCACGAGTGCGGCGCACCTACGCGCCATGAACAAGACGGCTCCCGAACGGAGAGAAGCTTTCGTTCGCGCGGAGCTTGAAGCTGAGTTCACTAGCGGCGGAATGGTTGGCGCGTACTCATCGATCGTGAGCGTACACGGTGAAGTGCTGCATCATGACAGCTCGTTCAACTGGATGAAGAACGGTGAACTGCTGCTCGTCGATGCGGGGGCGGAGAGCGCCGAGGGTTGGGCGTCGGATGTCACCCGCACCTGGCCCGTGTCCGGTCGGTTCACGACGTTGCAAGCCGAGGTCTATGACCTCGTCCTAGGAGCCCAAAAAGCCGCCATTGCGAGCTTGGAGCCGGGGGTTCGCTTCCGTGACGTTCACCGGAAAGCCGCGGCACACCTAGTTTCCGGTTTGGTTGATTTGGGGGTCTTGCGCGGAGATCCTGCGGAGCTGGTGGCGGATGGTGCGGCGGCGTTGTTCTTTCCGCACGGCCTAGGTCACCTGCTTGGATTGGACGTCCACGACATGGAAGACTTGGGAGACAGGGCAGGGTACGCCCCCGGTCGGGAACGGAGCGACCAACCTGGCGAGTGTTACCTCAGGCTTGACCGAGACTTGCAGGCGGGGATGGTGGTCACGATCGAGCCCGGCATCTACGTAATTCCCAGCGTGCTTGCTCAAGCACCGGCGCGCCTCCGGGACGCGCTACAACCGGAGCGCCTGGCTCAGCTTCAGGCTGCGGTCCGAGGGATCCGCATCGAGGATGACGTGCTGATTACCGACGACGGCGCCGAGGTGCTGAGCGCCAGTATCCCCAAGGAGCGCTTCGAGATCGAAGCGCTCGTCGGTCGAGGCTGAAACGAACGACTTCTCCTCACCAGGGGGTTAGGCTCGCGCGCGCTCGAAGAGCGCCTCGATTCCGCCGAGCAACTCCAGGTGCTCTGGATCTACGGGTGCAAGCAGCTCCACGACCTCATTGGGGCTCGCTCCCGAGGTCATCGCCTCACGGACGGCAGAGGACCCACAGAGCAAGTCTATCGCGGGTATTGCGGCTTCGAACTCGTAGACCTCTGTCCGGAACTGAAAAGCTTCCGGGGCCTGCGCTCGCGCTAGGGTGAGCAACGTCAAGTAGGTGGTTACCGGTCGGAACGTGCGAGCGTCCGTGAGGTGCAGCATCACCCCATGACAGACTTGTCCTCGATGTTTTTCAAACGTCGGCTTGAATGCCGCGGGGCGCACCAGTAGACCCGGCAGATGGGCCTCGGCCATTTGCTGCGCCAGCTTTTCCCCATCTAGGAACGGGGCCCCGACGACGCGGAACGGAAAGGCCGTTCCTCGACCCTCGGAGAGGTTCGTTCCCTCAACGAGGCAGCCACCTGGATACAAGAGAGCGGTCTCCAGCGTCGGCATGTTAGGCGACGGAGGGATGAAGGGCCTGCCCCAGGCTTTGGCGGTCTTCAAGCGCTCCCAACCCCAACAAGCGACAACGGATAGCGCGCCGTCAGGCCCAAGCGCGTGCCCATCGCGAGCGAAGTAATGAGCCAAGAGCTCCCCAACGCTGAGACCGTGACGGATAGCGATCGGCTCAAGGCCAACGAACGAGAGGTAACCCGCGCTCTGTGACTTGCCTTCGCACAAACCAGGATCGCCCCCCAAAGGGTTTGGGCGATCGAGCACCAAGGTGTGGATCCCCTTGGCCGCTGCAGCCCGCGCAGCCAACAATGCGGTCCACACGTAGGTGTAGTAGCGGCTACCCACATCCACGATGTCGATGACCAGCGTGTCAATGCCCTCCAGGTCTTCGTCGCGCGGGCTGAGCGATTCGCGGCTATTGCCGTAGAGGCTGACGACTCGCAGCGCCGGGGCTTCGTCGCTGGGCTCACTCGCTTCGGGGGCCGCCGTCCGCAGGTTCGTCGAGTCCACGGGCTCCTCCGCCTGGGCGACCCCGAAGAGGCCGTGCTCCGGCGAGAACACCACCTTCGGAATGACCCCGAGCTCCTCCAGGACGCGCCACGTGGTTCGCCCCTTGCGATCCACGGAAGCCGAGTGGGTCAACACGGCGCAGGAGCCGTTCCTTAAGCGTTTTCGGGCAGCAGCCAACTGGCCCGAGCCTATTCGGTCAATTCCCCACATTTCGGATTATCCCTTTCAACTTCCCGTGGTTAGCGGAGTTCTCTAGGAACCGCCAGGGGGCATATGCCGGTCCGGGTTCGGGGCCACTCTGCGGGCCTAAGGCCGAAGGCCGGGCCGAGCTGCGCAACAAGTTGCGGCAAGGGCGGCCTTCGCGTAGCATTTTTTTCATAGTGAGACGCGTACTGGTAGTCGACGATGAGGAGAACATCCGCCTGGTCCTTCGGACTTTGCTGAAGCGCCACGGGTACCACGTTGAAGCCGCTCAGAGCGGCGAGGAGGCGCTTGCCCTGATCGAGTCGTTTGGGCCGGACGTCATCCTGACCGACGTGCGCATGCCGAAGATGGGCGGCCTCGACTTGCTCACGACGCTCAAGGCCAAGGGCCACCAGGCGACCGTGATTGTGATGAGCGCCTACGGGAACGTCGACATGGCGATCGAGGCGATGAAGGCGGGCGCCTACGACTACATCCAGAAACCCTTCAAACCAGACGAGGTGGTTCTGGCGCTGCGAAAAGCAGAAGAGCGCGAGCTGTTGCGCCGCGAGAACATCGCGCTACGCCACGAGATCCGCAAAGAAAACAAGTTTGAAGACATCCTCGCGAAGAGCGCGAGTATGCAGGTGATTTTTCGAACGATTCAGAAAATCGCCGACTTCAAGACCACTGTCTTGATCAGCGGTGAGAGCGGCGTCGGTAAGGAACTCGTCGCGCGGGCCATTCACCGGCGCAGTGGCCGCGGCAACCAGAAATTCGTCGCGGTCAATTGTGGCGCTATCCCTGAGAATCTGCTCGAGAGTGAGCTGTTCGGGCATCGCCGAGGGGCGTTCACTGACGCGATCGCTGACCGTACCGGGCTGTTCGAGGAGGCGGACGGGGGGACCCTTTTTCTCGATGAAATCGGCGAGCTGCCGCTGAGCCTGCAGGTGAAGTTGCTCAGGGTGCTGCAAGACGAGACCATCCGTCGGCTGGGGGACACCAAGGATCTCAAGGTGGACGTGCGTATCATCGCCGCGACTCATCGCAACCTGTTAATTGAAGCGAAAGCCGGTCGTTTTCGCGAGGACCTTTACTATCGGTTGAATGTTCTGCCCATTCACGTCCCGCCGCTCCGCGAGCGCACTGAGGACATCGCGCTACTGATCGAGCACTTTGTAGCGAGGAACAATGCTCGCCTTGGCACTCACGCTCGAGGCCTAGATACGGAGGCGCGGCGCTTGCTGCACGAGTACGCCTGGCCAGGCAACGTGCGCGAGCTCGAGAACACGATAGAACGCGCCATGGTGCTCTCCGAGGGCGATCAAATCGTCGCGGCGGACCTGCCCGAGCAAATTCGTGAGGCCCAAGATCCCGTACAGATGCAGTTGGCGAGTGGGGAGCTGAGCGTCAAGAAGACCACGCGGATTATTGAAGAAATCCTGATCCGGAGGGCCCTGCAGAAGATGAAAGGCAACAGGACTCGCGCCGCTGAACTGCTTGAAATCAGCCACCGGGCGCTGCTCTACAAGATCAAGGATTACCAGATCGACGACCTCTGAGAGCGGGGGCTCGAAGACCTCGCACGGGGCTGGGCGGTAAAATTCTGCAAGTCGCCGGCATCACGCGGAGCTGTACGGCGGCGGCGGCGTTGACTAGACTGCCGGCCATGTCGACGAGATTTCTTTCTGTTGGGGCTTTGTTGGTAGCGGGCGGCGCCGTCATGAGCGCCCTGGTCGGGTGCGGGCCCAGCATGGAGTCCGACCGGGTTCAGAGTCCGGAGGAACGCCTGCAGGAGCAAGAGCGGCTTCAGTATGAGGCGGAGCTTGAAGCCCAGAAGCGGGGTGACAATTCAGAGGTCGAGGTGGCCCCTGACGAGACGGTAAAGTTCGACAAAAAAGGCGCGAAGATGGAGCTTCAGCGGGCGTCGCTGTCTGCCCGCACTTGCCCGAAAGTTGTCGAAGGTAAGCACCCCCAAGGGACGGCTGACTTCAACATTACGTTCCGGAGCGACGGCTCCGTGAAAGATGCGACTGTGGCTCCGCCCTTCGATGGCGGTCCACTCGCCGAGTGCATGCTCAACGCCTACCGGGCAGTGATCCTGAAGCCATTTGGTGAGGCCGAGGTCACCGTGCCCTGGCAGCTGGAACTCCAAGCGAGTGAACCCCCTGCGGAGCCGAAGCCTGCGCCCAAAAAGGGTGCAAAGAAGTAAGCTTGGGCGAGCAGCTCGGGGCTGAGAGCCGTTCGCCAGGGCGATGACATCTCAGAGCCCGACGCGCCGCGCTCCGAGATTAGGCGGAGGTGCGCGACTTGACCCAAGAACAGGTTGTTGAGCGCATCCTTGCCGAGGAGGCGCGAGCCCCGAGTGCATTGCGAATAGGCGACCCGCTGAAGAGACCTACACATACCCGGGTGGCTTACGATGAAGATCACGATGGAGAGCGCGGCCCTTCACCGGCTATCACCCGAAACTCTATGAGTGACAGCGACTGCCAGTCCTGTGGCGCGTGTTGCTTCTCGTTGTCGGGAGCCTACGTACCGGTGTTCGGCCAGGATCTGGACCGTCTGGGCGAAGAAGCCGCGAAGGCTTTGACCCACACGGAGCTGGGCCGCGTGTATATGCGTATGAGCGACGGCCACTGCGCAGCCTTGCAGCTCGATGCCGGCGCGTTTAGGTGCGGGATTTACCACCGCAGACCCGAAGCTTGTCGCGCTCTCGCCCGCGGTTCATCGGCCTGCCTGGATGAGCGCAGCACCAAGCTGCGGGTCGCCCGCAGGTTGCTTCCGATCCTGCCTTAAGCGCGTCCCTCGCTGCTGTCTGAGCTCAAGCAGGGCTGCAGGAGACCCCCTGCGTTAGAGCAGCGCGGTCCAAACGCAGAAAGGCCGCACTGCGTGAACAGTGCGGCCCATAGGAGGTTGGTATCGCGCAGCGATACCAACCGACGCGTACAATTAGGCCAAACCGGCCAAGACGCCCTTGCTATAGTCTGCGTGTCCCACCACGGTCCCCTGGTACCCGTAGAGCTGGCAAATCGCCAAGAGCAGGTGGTTGTGGGGTTGGCGAGGCCCGGGTATCATCATGTACCTGCCCGACGTCAGCTTACCGCCGGCCTTTCCGGCAAGGAGGAAGGGCATGTCGTTTCGCGAGTGGGTATCCGGCTTCTGCAGCTCGCTGATGGCCAGTACGGCAGCGTTGTCCAACAAGGTCATGCCGTTCGCCTCCTGGATGGCGTCGAGCTTGCCTAGAAGACTTGCAAGCTTCTGCGCATAGAAGTTGTAGATGATCTCCAGCGACCCTGCCTGGAACCCGCGGTCATGTTGATAACCGTGGTGGTGGTCCTTGAAGGGCATTCCGTCGGAGTCTTTTAGGAAGTTCAAGAGGAACTTCGCTTCCGAATCACCCCACTGCATCGATGCGACGTTCGTCAGGCCGCAGCCCAGCGCTGCGACCAACATGTCCGTCATCACATCGCCGATTTTCGGAACCAGCTCACCCGACTTGACGTTCTTGTCGCTTTGCGCGTCGGGTTTTCCACCGCCGGCAAGGATCTCTTCCCGCGTTGCATCGGCGACCTTGTAGGATGCTGGGTTCTGGTCCACCACTGGCGCACCGCAGGTTGAATTCCCGACTTCTTCAGCCTTCTTGCGTGCCTCGCTCACCAGCGCTAGGTGCTGCTCAAGCTTCATTCGGTCGGCGTAACCCACCTGCGCAGCTGCGGCCGTGTACTGCCGAGCCACCGAGTCCAAGACCCGGAGGGACAAAGAAACCTGGTCTGTCCCAGGCATCGGGCCCGCAGCTGGCTTCTTCAGGTCGCCGAAGATGCGGTTAAAGGTCGACAGCGGGTCAGTCGCTGGCGTCAGCGGCATATCGTTCCCCGCCATGTTGATCTGGTTGGAGGAGTGCGCGGCGTTGTTACCGATGCCGGTGCCCCAGCCGGTTGCGAACTCCAACGACTTGAAGGGCGAGGGGTGCGTCTTCGACAATTCGTCCGCGATCAGCTGATCGATCGATGGCCCGTCGGCGAACTGACCGTTAAGCGCGTGGCCAGTGAGTACGCCCGCCGTACCCCGGCAGTGGTGGTGCCCTACGCCGACGCCGTCGTCGATGGCTACGCTCATATCCAACGCGTCGATCATGTTGATCTTGGCTTTGAAGGGTGTCAGCGGGGCGAGCATTGGCTTGAACTCCCAAGCCGTCTCAGTGCCGGTAGGGCGCCAGTTTTCGAGCAACGTGCCGCCGGGGGTGTAGAACGAGACGAAGCGCTGGGCGACTTGATTCGCCTGTGCGTGGCTCTGGCCTGGGCGCAACATAGCGTCCAAGAACGGAAGGCCCATCACAACAGCGCCGCTGCTCAGCACCAGCCGGCGGGAGATACGATTTGTAGATTTGATCATTGGTTTCCGTACTCCTGAATTACTGGGGTCCAGCCTCGACCTTGCGCCGTAGGAACGCGTCGGTCTGGGTGAGTTCTAACATGAGGCCCTTGATGTTCCCGCCGCTCGCCGCGAACGCGTCGGCTAGCTGCTTGTTGCTACAGGTATCAGCGGCCTCACCTGATTTTCTAGCGTAAGCGTAGGTCGCCCAACCATTCACATAGCACCCAGCGGCGTCCGCGCTGATCGCGGCCTTCTCCTGCAGCCCCATCACACCCATGAAGTCGCCTGCTGCGTCGGTGACGCTCATCGTCCCGCTCGGATCAACTGGGAGGTCATTCTCGGTCGTGCGCCAGAGGCCAACGCCGTCGTAGTTCTCGAAGGCGAACCCGACCGGGTCCATGAGTTTGTGGCAGCTGGCGCAGGACGGGTCTTTAGCATGCTCATTCAGGCGCTGACGCACGCCCACACCCGGCGTGATTGCTGGCGGCGTAACCACCAAGCCGGGTGGTGGCGGGGGAACCTCGAAGCAGAAAATATCCTGCGTGGCGAAGTGGCCACGCACCACTGGGTTGCTACGTCCGCCCGGTGTGGTCGCCATCAAGACGCTGCCCTGGGTGAGTAGCCCACCGCGCTGGACACCGTCGGTTTGAACCTTGACCAGTTCAACGCTGCCTGGGAGGGGCAGACCGTAGAACGCCGCTAGTGTGTCGTTCAAGAACGTGAAGTCGGAAGTGAACAACTCAGCGAAGGTGCCACCTGCGGGTGTCCCTAGAGCCACGTTGCTGACGAACGCGTCAGTCTCTTTTCGGAAATGGGTCGCCATGCCGTTAACCCAGGTGGGGTAAGCGACCGGGTTACGCTCGAAGCTTTCTACCTTCGCGTAGTCGTACTTCCGCGAGTGGAAGAAGGCCACCTGACGGTGCGCCTTGGGATCATCGATCATGCGTTTGGCCTGTGCCAAGACCTGGTCCTTGGTCTTCAGCTGGTCAGCTTTGGCGGCAGCGAAGAGTTCCGCGTCCGGCATGCTGCCCCACAGCAGATAGGAAAGGCGCGTGGCCATTTCCCAGGAAGAGGGCACAACCTCAGCAACACCCGCCGGGGAGGCCTCAATCCGGTACAGGAACGAGGGGTACTGAAGCGCCGCTTCGACAACCGCACGTACGCCGCCCGCCAGGCCGCTCTCTGCGAAGCCAGCGTCAAAGAGCGCCTGCAGGTCGGTCTGCTCACCCGCGGTCACTGGCCTGCGGAATGCTCTTTCACCGAACGACGGGATGAAGGTCGCTCCGCACGTCTGGTCGGGGGCAGCACAAGCGGCCACCACTGCAGCGGCGGCGTCATCAGGAGCCGCCTGCTTGGCAATCGCTTGAGCAGCGGCCCGATACCCATCGATGCCCTTGATGGTGAACCCAAGTGCGGCCACTTCATTGCCGAACTTGGAGGATGCATCGGGCTCCAGCGCCTTCGAGGCATCACCGGTAACACCCAGCAGGTGCTCTACGGTGTTGTCATACTCAAAACGAGAAAG
>JBDKJZ010000032.1:0-20561 GCA_039796375.1 Pseudomonadota bacterium | reverse complement strand
ACCGTGGTCACGTCACGGCTCGAACGCGCGAGGAACAATTCCACTATCTAGTCGCCCTTTCCGCTAGTCTCCCGGGCCACCGCTCACCCCCCGCTCCCTGATGTTCCCCACTGTCATCTCCGCTGAAGTCGAACGCGCGCTGCTGGATTACCTGCAGACAACGTTTCATTTACAAGACGCGGAACTCGAGGCTGCGCTCTTCAAGTTCCTCAGCGATGCGCAGACGGGGATGTTCCGCGGGCCATACTTGGACGTGCGCCTGCCCTTTCGCAAAGCCGGCGATACCTGGGAACGCACGTCGCCGCTCGACTATGGCCCGCCGTTCGTGCCCTACGCCCATCAGCTCAGCGCGTTCGAGCGGTTGAGCGCGAGGGACCGCAAGCCCCAAAACACGCTCGTCACGACCGGCACAGGATCGGGCAAGACGGAGTGTTTCCTGTTTCCAATCTTGGATCACTGCCGGCGCGCTCGACAGCGCGACGAGCCCGGCATCAAAGCTATCATCCTCTATCCAATGAACGCGCTCGCGTCGGACCAAGCGGAGCGTTTAGCCAAGCTGCTACGCGATCCGCGCCTGGACGGCGTCTCGGCTGGACTCTATGTGGGCGGCAAGGGGCGGAACGCAAAGACGGGCGCCAATCAGCTGGTCGACGACCGCGAGATCCTTCGCAAGGCCCCGCCGGACATCCTGTTAACCAACTACCGCATGCTGGACTTCCTGCTCATGCGGCCCGAGGACGCGCCGCTGTGGGGGCGGAACGATCCGACCAGCCTCCAATATCTCGTGCTGGACGAGCTTCACACCTATGATGGTGCCCAAGGCAGCGATGTGGCCTGCCTGATCCGTCGGCTCAAGGCGCGCCTGAACATCTCGCCTGGGCAGCTGTGCGGTGTAGGCACGTCGGCGACGATCGGCAGCGGTGGTTCTGAGGATCCGAAGCAGCTGCTGGCAGATTTCGCGACCAAGATCTTCGCAGAGCCGTTCTCGATCGACTGTTTGATCGGGGAAGACAGGCTCGCGCCCGAACAGGCCTTCTTGACGTTCGACCCCGACTCGCTAGAGCCCTTTGCGCTGAGCGAAGCCGAGTGGCCAAAGCTTGCGCCATCGAACTACGATTCACCCAGGCCCTATGTAGAAGCGCAAGAGCGCCTTTGGTTTGAAGGCAAGCCGTCGGGCCCGATGATGTTGGGCGAGAACCTCGGCGCGCACCCGTTCATGACCAAGCTGCTGCGCGCGCTCGCGGGCAGGGAGCGTCGAAGCGGACCGCGTCACGTGGCGGAGGTCATACAGACCATCGCCGCCGAAGAGCTCGCTTTTCGCGAGCTGCCGCCCGATCGGCAGCGGCTGGTCCTTTCGTCGTTCATCTCCTTGATCGCCCATGCCCGCTCTCCCGACGCGGAGGGCAAGCAGCACCCGTTTCTCCATGTGCAGGCGCACCTCTGGCTGCGCGAGATGCACGGCTTGTTGCGCAGGGTCGGCGGTCAAGAGACGCGACTCGCCTGGCAAGACGACCTGAAGGCCGAGGAAGGCGATCAGTGGCTGCCACTCGTCTACTGTCGTGAGTGCGGGTTCCACGCCTTCGCAGCGACCTTGCGCGAGGGCGAAGAACGCCTGCGCGCAGTGCCGAGCGAGATCGGTCAAACCTTCATGGATGGCGGCAATCGCGGGCGCGTGGTCGAGGTGTTGGCCGCGAGCGCTAGACCCACACTCACCGAAACGGGCCAGGCCGAGCTGCTTCAAACATACCTGTGCCGCCACTGCCTCAAGGTCGGCTTAGAAGCGCGTTGCCGCTGCGTACACGGCGGGGACAACCTGCCCATTCGGCTGCACCCTGAGCCGGACGAAGACAACAAGCCGACCCCGCTTCGCCGGTGCCCGTCGTGTCAGAGCGATGATGCCATCACGTTCCTAGCCTCTCGCGCGGCTACGCTCTCCAGCGTGGCCGTCTCTGAGGTCTTCTCCAGCCGCTTCAACGAGGACAAGAAGCTGCTTGCCTTCACTGACTCGGTTCAAGACGCTTCGCATCGGGCTGGCTTCTTCGCGGCGCGTACTTTTCGCTTCAGCTTGCGCACCGCGATTCAGTCGCTCGTAGAGCTTGAGGCCAGACCGGTTCCGCTGAATGAGTTCGCGAATCGGTTGATAGACCACTGGGCCAAGCGCAGCGACGAGGGCCACGCCGCGGCGCAGCTGCTCCCGCCCGACTTAGTTGAAGACCACGCGTACGTCGCCTACTTCGGGCTTGAGAAGACGGACACGCTGCGGGACGCCCACCTCCCGACCGCGGCGCAGAAGAAGGCGCTGCGCGAGCTCCTGGAGACCCGGATCAGCTGGGAGGTCACGCGGGAGTTCGGCCTCGCTGTGGACTGGGGCCGTAGCCTCGACGCCACCGTATCGTCGACCCTCGCCTTCAACGACGAGCACCTCTCTGCCGCTGCCGCCGAGCTGGTCGAGCACTTGCGCGAACACCACCGCGGGTCCTTGCGTCGAGATCCCAACCTGGATTCGACGCGCCACTACCTCGCCGGACTGCTGCAGCGGCTGCGGCTCAAAGGGGGCGTCCTGCATCCGCTGCTCGCGCCCTTTGTTCGGCACGATAACCGCTACCTGCTCAGCAAACGCAAAGCCCCACGCTTGTCGCGCTTCGCGCGGGGCGCGGCGGTGCCTTCGTTCTGGGTCCAGGGCGAGTCGTCGCCAAAGTCGACGTACCAAGCGCTGCACTCGAACGCCAGGGCGCGCACTTGGTACCGGGTTTGGACAAGCCGCGCGCTCGGCCTGCTCAAGGAACAGGACGCCAGCGTCAACGCGATGCTGGATCGCGCCGTGCGGGCCTTACGCGATCACGGGCTCGTCGAACAGCTGGAGGGGCCGGGCAAACGTGCCGTGTTTGGGATCTCGCCGCAAAGCGTCGTCGTCACCGGCCAGGTCGCGCGCGTCCGCTGCGACGTCTGCGGCCGGGGGCTAACCCTGTCGCGGACATCAACAGCTCATTTCGTTGGCTATAGCTGCCTGAGCTTCTCCTGCTCGACGGGCAAGTACGGCCTCGAGGAAAACTCTGCGGAATCCGATAGCTACTATCAAAAACTCTACAAAAGTGGTCGCACCACGCGCGTCTTTGCCAGTGAACATACGGGCCTGCTCGGTCGCGAAGAGCGTGAGGCCCTTGAGCGCTCGTTCAAGGCAGGCACGCGACCGGGCGCCCCCAACTTGCTGACCTGCACTCCAACGCTGGAGATGGGCATCGACATCGGCGATCTGTCCGCCGTGATGTTATGCGCGGTCCCGCCCTTGCCTTCGAACTACGTTCAGCGCGTGGGCCGCGCCGGTCGTTCCACCGGCAACGCTACGGTCCTCGCAATCGCCAACCGCAAGCCCCACGACCGCTACTTTTACGAGGATCCGTACGAGATGCTACGGGGCGAGATTTCGCCGCCAGGCTGTTTCTTGGATGCGCCCGAAATGCTCACGCGCCAGCTGCTCGCGCACGCCATGGACTGTTGGGCTCGGGAGCGTGAGCGCGGGCACGGCGCTGTCATCCCGGGGCGCATGCAGCTGCTGCGCGTGAACGAGCCGGCGGACCCCTTCCCCGGTCAATTCTGGGCCTACTATCAGACTAACAAGGCACGCTTGACGGACGAGTTCTTGGCGCTGTTCGGGAGCGAGATCGGCGAACAGAACGTGCAGCGCCTGAGGCAACTATCCCAGGGGGAAGGCCTCGCCGGCGCAATGAAGAAGGCGCTGGACGGCGTCAAGGAGCAAATCAAGAGCTACTCCGAGCGTCTCAAGACGACTCGCGATCGGATCCTTGAGCTGGAAGACGACCCAAGCAAAGCCTCACTCGTGATCGACGACGAGAGCGGCAAGCTGGTAGCGGACGCCGAGGTCGAGCTAGTCGAGCTTCGAGACTCCGAGCACGCTTACCTCCGGCTGCGCGGCGAACTCCAAAACAAGTACCCACTGAATGTGTTGGCCGACGCTGGCATCATTCCCAACTACGCTTTCCCTGAACCCGGCGTCACCTTGAGCGCGCTACTGCGTGAGCCATACGACGAGAAGGCAGGCGCAACAGGCAAGGGTAAGAAGGTCGAGTACCTGCGCGCCGCGAGCCAGGCTATTCGCGAGTTCGCGCCGTTCAACACCTTCTACGCGGAGGGGCACAAGATCCGCGTCTCGCAGCTCGACCTCGGCACCCGGGCCTCGGCGATCGAACCGTGGCGTATTTGCCGGACGTGCCACCACATGGCTGAGGAGGCAGCTGGGACTGAAATTGCGAATAAGTGCCCCCGCTGCGACGACGCGGGCTGGTCGGATGTCGGTCAGCGCCGCTCACTGGTCCGCTTTCGGCGTGCGATCTCGATGATGAATCGCCTTGAAGCCAGCACGGCGGACGACGCAGAAGACCGGGATCGGGAAAGTTATCGCCTGGCCGAGCTGATCGACGTCAGCCAGGACAACTGGTCGGGCGCGCGACTGGTCCAGACACCGGACTTGGTGTTCGGGCTAGAGCTCCTGCAGCGACAGCTGCTGCGCGAAGTGAACTTCGGTCGGCGCGTCGACACAACCAAACCGACCTTGCTGGCCGGCGAAGCCATCGCTCAGCCAGGTTTCTTGGTCTGCAAGCTGTGCGGCAAGGTCTCCAAGACTGAGGCCAACGCCGACCACACCCCCATCTGCGGCGTGCGTCGCAAGAACGACAAGCCCGCTTTCGAGCGCATTTACTTGTATCGGGAGTTTCGCTCTGAGGCTATTCGGCTGCTCTTGCCTGTCTCGCAGCTGGAAGACCCAGTGCTGCTTCACAGTCTCAAGGCGGCGCTGTTCCTCGGCTTCCGGAAGAAGTTCCAGGGTCACCCCGATCACCTCAACGTTACCCTGGCGAACGAGCCGCGGGGCGGCGAGTTGCGTCGCTTTCTCGTCGTCTACGACACGGTGCCGGGCGGCACCGGCTATTTAGCTGACCTCTGGAAGCGCGACGGGATCCTGGACGTGCTGGAGCGCGCGCGCGACGCCATGCAGACCTGCCGTTGCGCGGAAGATGAAAAAAAAGACGGCTGTTATCGCTGCGTCTACGCTTACCAGCATTCACGCGACATCCCCGCCATTTCACGCGCACGAGCCATCGCGACCATCGATGCCATCCTTGCCGCGCGGGGCGAACTCAAAGATGTCGAGACGCTGTCCGACGCGCCCATCGACGACCTAACGGAGAGCGAGCTGGAGCGAAAGTTCCTAGCCGCCCTCCAAGAACGAGCCGTGGTGCCCGGCGTTCAGACCTGGACACCCACGCACTACGGCGGCAAGGCGTGCCACGTGCTCAAGACGCCGAATAGCGAGTGGCTGATCGAGCCGCAAGTAGACATCGGGCAAGAGAGCGGTGTCGGGCGCCCCTCACGTCCTGATTTCGTACTGCGCTGTTTGAGCCCTGCTGCTGAGCTACCAATCGCAGTGTTCTGCGACGGTTTTCTCTACCACGTCTGGCCAGGGAAAGAGACAAGCCGCCTCGCCGACGACATCGCAAAGCGGCAATCGTTGCTCGACTCCGGCCAGTTTCGCGTCTGGTCCGTCACCTGGAAAGACCTCGACGAGTGCCATGGCGTCACCACATTGCTGACGCGCATGCAGCGGGAGCTGTATCTCAGGTTCTTCGAAAAAGACCCAAGCGCAGAGTGGATGCGCGACGACGAGCTACGCAGCCGCTCGAGCTTCGGCCTGCTGTGGGAGTACCTCGAACACCCCAATGCCACGCTGTGGGCGGCCACTGCGAAGCGCTTTGCAGCCAGCATGCTTCAGGTGAACCCGCCGTGGACGGCCGACTCTGTTCGTGCCGAACACAAAGCGCTGCGTGAATCCCCGAGGAAGCAGCCCTCGCAACTCGTCGAAGCGAATCGAGCCGAAGGTCTGCCCAAGCGTTGGGCGGGGCTCGATGCTCGTGCCAACACGGCCTTGCTGTTTCAATTGCCCGCGACCGCCGTGCAGAGCGGAAAGTTCGAAGACGGCGACCTCACCTTGCGCCTGTTCGACGACGCCGCCGCGCGGCTTGAGCCGGCGTTTGAGGAGAGCTGGCGAGCTTTTCTGCATGCCTGGAACGTGCTCCAATTTCACGCGCGGCTGCCGGAAGTGGTGAGCACGTCGCTGCTCTGCGAAGGGCTTACGGATGCCGACGCGGCGCCTGCGGCGGCGCTTCGGTCCGAGCCGCCGACAGCGGCGCCGAGCAACGAACTGGACGTGTACGCGCGACTGGCCAAAGAGTTCGGCGACGGGGCTCATATCGGGGAGCTCGCCGAGGGCTTGCGCCTCGAACACCTGCCGGTGCCGCTCGACGCGGGCAGCTTGGAGCTGCCGCTCAAGCTCGAAGGGCTTCTAGCCTGGCCTGTTCAAAAGCTCGTACTGGTCCAAGCTGCGACGGACAACGACATCGCACTTTGGAAAGCCGAAGGCTGGACTGCCATCGACTACGACGCGCCCGCCGAAACGATCCTGAGCGCGCTTCGGCGCGCCAGCCTCTGAACCCTGATTGCGAGAACGACCGATGCCGCAAGTTGCCCTCTCCTCTGACTTTCTCAAGGCGTTCGCGAATATCCCGCCGAAGAAGCAAAAGGCAGTGCGCGAAGCACTCGAGAAGTTCAAGCGCGACCCGACGTCGCTCGCTCAGAACTACGAGAAGATCCACGACGTCGAAGACGAAAAGGTGCGCACAGTGCGCTGCGGCATTGACTACCGCGCCATCGTGATCGCGCCGCCCAAAGGCGACGTTTACTTGTTCGCGTGGGTGGATCACCACGACGAGGCCATGGCGTGGGCCCGGCGAAAGCGCTTCGAGGTCAACCAGCACACCGGGACCTTCCAGGTGTACGAGGTCAAGACCGCGACGGAGGCAGAGGACATTCCGCAGGCAGCTGCCGACGCGCGGCTAATGTCCACCGTCGAGTCGGACGTGATCCCCGAAGGTCGACTGTTCTCCGGACACGACAACACGGTCCTGCTGCTATTCGGCGTACCCGAGCCGCTGCTGATCGCGGTCCGCGCGCTGCGCGAGGAGGCCGATCTCGACGGTCTCGCCCGGTACCTACCGCAAGAGGCGGCTGACGCGCTGTACCTGCTCGCCGCAGGCTACAGTCCCGAAGACACGATCGAGGAGCTGGACCGCACGAAACCTGTCGAGTCGAGACCCGAGTTCGACCCGAACGACTTCCAAGCAGCGATGGACCGACCCGGCACACAGCAGACTTTTCGGGTGGTGGAAGATGACCACGAGCTGGCCGAGATCCTCAACGCTCCGCTCGCCCTATGGCGCATCTTTCTTCATCCGAGCCAAGCCAAGCTCGTCAAAATGCACAGCAACGGCCCCGCGCGCGTGCTCGGCGGCGCGGGCACCGGCAAGACGGTCGTAGCGATGCACCGCGCGCGCCACTTGGCCAAGACCTGTCCTGTGGGCAAGAAGATCCTCTTCACGACCTTCACGACGAACCTAGCAGCCGATATCCAGGGGCTACTCGGCTCACTCTGCGGCCAAGAGTTTGAGCAAATCGAGGTAACAAGCCTCCACGCCTGGGCGCGTGGTGTGCTCCAGGCGCGCGGCATCAAAGTCCGCACAACCCAAGAGCAACCAGAAAAAGCCAGGGACGGTTGGAACGACGCCTGCGCGTTGGACGTGAACAGCCGCTTCGCGCAGAGCTTCTATGAAACCGAATGGACCGAGGTGGTCCAGGCCCAGGGCATCCTCGACAAGGCAACCTACCTGCGAGCTCGGCGCGCGGGTCGTGGAACGCGACTCAGCCGCGACCAACGTGTCCAGGTATGGGAGGTGCTGGAGGGCTACCGCCGCTTCCTCCAGAAGAACGGCCTGATGGACCCAGCCGACGTGATTCGCGAGGCGCGGTTGCTCATCAAGGACGGCAAAGTGCCGCAGCGCTACGCCGCCATCGTCGCCGATGAAGTGCAAGACTTCTCAGAGTCAGAGCTGTGCTTGCTGCGCGGAATGGTGCCGGAGGCCCCCAACGATCTGTTTCTGGTCGGCGACGCCCATCAACGCATCTACGGTCACAAGGCGAGCCTCTCGCGCTGCGGCATCAACGTGCGCGGCCTACGCTCCCGCCGTCTCCGTCTCAACTACCGCACGACCCAGAGCATCCGTAACTGGGGCGTAGCCATCCTCCGCGGCATGTCGGTCGACGACCTGGACGAAGGCATAGACGACGCACTCAAGGGCTATCACTCTCTGCGCGTCGGCGGAGCGCCCGAGGTCGTGCACCATGCCACCGAGAAGGCCGAGGACGCCTTCATCGTCGCGCGCGTCCGCGCCTGGCTCGAAAAGGGGCGCACTCCGGGCGACATCTGCATCACGGCGCGCACCAACAAGTTGGTTGAACAGCGTTACGCGCAAATACTCAAGGATGCCGGTTTCTCTGTGCAAATCATCAAGACAGACGAGAGCCGCCTCGGTGACGGCATCCGCCTGGCCACTATGCATCGCATCAAGGGCCTCGAATTTCCCTGCGTGCTCATCGCGGGCGTCGCAGCCGGCACGATGCCCTACGCGCTCAAGAGCTACGCCGACGAAACCGCCCGCCAAGACCGCCTCGACACGGAGAAGCGGCTCCTTTTCGTAGCGGCCACCCGCGCCCGCGACGAGCTCGTGGTTACTGGGTTCGGGGCGAAGAGCGAGTTTCTCAAGGACTGACGCTATGGAATCAACGCCGAAAACACCAACGGTCGGCGGTATGCCTCTGACCGTGTGCACCTAGGGCTTAGCTGACCAACATCAAAGAGCAGACAGCGCGTCATCCAGACGAGAGCCGAAGGCATTGCGGAGCTCCCGTTGGGCTACAGTTTCTGCTCCGATCAGCTCACTGAGCTGGAGGACGCTCATGATTTCGTCATTCGTAACTGTGCGGTCCGCCTTGACCGCATGGACCATGGAGCGCACAAGGGAGCCCTTCATGCGACTGGACGCGCCACGTGCTCGCTCATACAGAGCAGCAGACTCGCTATCCCAAGCCTCCTGCGTGAGGGATTCCCAGTAGTCGTGAACTTCGTGCGCCAGCCTACCAGGGCGGATAAGGTTAGTGAGAAAGCGAGTCTCCCCAGCCGTCAGCTTGCCGTCGGATGACACCGCCGAGAGCGCAAGCAAGTGCCTGAGCTTCCCAACTTCCAGAGGCGTGAGCCCTGCGCTGTCCGCTGGCTCCTCGATGAGTTCTGCCTCAACCCACTCCGCCTGGGCCAGAGCCTCTGAGATCGACAGCTCAGGCACACGAGGAGGCGCAGCGAGAGCCGGGGCAATGCCTGTTGCCGCCACGGGCCCGTCGAGACGAGGAGGCGACAGCAGAAACGCAGGCAGCCGGTTCGACGTGGGCACCGATGACAATGCGAAGGGCAGGAGCCGTAGGGGGAGCAAACGACCGAGGAGCTTGTCAAAGTCCTTCAACTTGACATCGGCGCTTCCGCAGCCGGTCAAGTCACGGAAGACATCCGAGCGCCAGAAGTATTCGATGGCGATGGCTCGAATTTTGCCGTTCGGGTGAGTAGAAGGAGGTTCGTCGTCGAAGGCATCCTTGGAACGCAAGAGCTCACGCCCCTGCACGAGAAAAGTGATGGGGTCGTAGGTACCAAAGCGATCTTGCCGGCCACCCACGAGGATCATTGCTGCGTTGATGTTCTCGCGCAGATTCGGACAGGCAAGAAGACCAGCCCGATCTGCGTTAAACTCTTCAAGCTGCGAGAGGAGATCGGCTCCTTGGAAGATCCGTTCTGCCGTATCCGATGACCAGTAGGTGAGTAGCTTACGCTGCGCTGCGCTGCGCTTTCCAGCGGGCAGCTCGTCGGCCTCGCAACACGCGTAATATTGCGAGCACAAGCCAAACACTTCAGGCAAGACGGTATGGCGGTACCCGTGATGTCCTAGCTCGTGCCCGATCACGGAACGAACCCCATCGTCCGAGAGGGAGTCGAGGATCCCGTTCTGAAAAGAGATTAGCTCGCCCTTATCGTCGGCATAGATACTGGCATTCTCCGTAGCCGCATCAAAAGACTTGAATACCCGGCAGGCTCTTAGCGAGATACCGAGACGGGCAGAGGCCTCATCAACGAACGCAAATAGAGACGGGTGCGAGGCTCTAGTGAGCTCCATCTCTTGCTTCAACTTGAGGCGCAGATCCAAATCGTGCCGATCGGTATTTCCTTCGGAGAGGTCCACGCCCCCTTTTACCAGTGGGTGCTCCCGGAGCAGGTGGCGGAGCTCGTCCTCCTGAGGGATCTTGATGGTCTGAAGAATTTCGCTGCGGGCTGTCATGTGAGCTGCCATTTCGCGGAGGTGTTCATCGGAGGGGACGAGAGAAACGCCGCCTCCGCACGACGCATCGTGAGGGGCGCTCCTGGCCAAAGTCAAGCTACGCGAGCCGCGCACTCCTTCACACCTCAGAGGCGCCCGAACAACATCGTGAAGTTGCAGGGCAGCGTGCGGCGGTCCAGCTGGGGGAGCAAGATTTTTTCCATCGCCAGTTCGCACGCCCCCGTTGAACCGGGGAGCAAGAACACGAGCGTCTGATTGCAGATAGCGCCGATGGCACGGGACTGAATGGTACTCGCGCCGATTTGCTCGTAGCTGAGCATCCGAAAGAGTTCGCCAAACCCAGCGATGGGCTTGGTCATGAGCGGCTCGAGCGCTTCTGGCGTCACATCGCGGCGGGTAATCCCGGTACCCCCCGTCGCGATCACCACCTGGATATTCGGGTTACTGATCCAGTCGGCGAACTGAGCCTGCAACTTCACGAAGTCATCAGCCACGATTCGCCGCGCGGCGATGCGGTGCCCTGCTTGCTCCAGTTGCTCAACGATGTAGCCGCCGCTGGTGTCGGTTGCGTCGTTGCGCGTGTCACTCACGGTCAATACTGCCACGTTCACGGGGATGAACGCGAACTCAGAGCTCGTCTCAGTCATGCGGCGGAGCCTAGTGCTCTCCGGTGCTGCGCACAATCTGCTGGTGGATCCCGAGGCGTATGACATGCTCGCGCGCTGAATGGGTCCGGCTCAACTGCGTTATCGCTCCCTTTGGCTCAGTCTCAGGCTGGCCGGTGTTCTGGCCGTCGCCGCGGCGTGTACCCCCCAAAACACGACCGAGCCTCGCGGGAGCCACTCTGAGCCCCCACTAGCCCGCTCCGCGGTCCCCACCGCAAACACCTCCCCCACCTCTGGCGTAGCGGAAACGCTCGCGACCAGCGTCAGCTCCGCGGCGCCTAGCCCAAACGACGCGACCGCTGTCCCGAGCGAGCGGCTACCTTTGCCTAAGGGCGGCGGGAGTCGAAGCGTCGCGAGCCGCCGCGGCATGGTCAGCTCAGTGGAGGAAAACGCCACACGCGCGGGCGTGGCGATGTTGGAGCAAGGGGGCAACGCCGTCGACGCAGCAGTGGCCACCGCGTACGCCCTCGCCGTCACGCATCCGAGCGCGGGCAATATCGGCGGGGGCGGCTTCATGCTGGTGCGCCTCAAGGGAGGCCCCGCGCAGGCTATCGACTTTCGAGAACGCGCCCCGCTCGCGGTGACGCCTAAACTCTTCAGCGACATGCTCATGCGCAAGGCGATCGGCGCCGGTGCCGCGGGAGTCCCGGGCAGTGTCGCTGGGCTCAACCTGGCGCAAGCCCGTTTTGGCAAGCTCCCGCTCGCAGCGGTGCTCGCCCCCGCAATCCGACTAGCTGAAGACGGGCACAAGCTGGGCCTCCGTCAAGCGCAAGCCCTCAGCTGGGCGTGGCCTGTGTTCAAGCGTGGCGCCGAGGCACGCCGCATCTTCGGGCGCGGCCCCGGTGGCAAACAACCGAAACGTGCCGGTGACAAACTGCTCCAGCCGGATCTCGGACGGACCCTTCGCAGGATCCAAACCTCTGGGGACGCGGGCTTCTACGCGGGGCCAAGCGCCGAGCTGCTCGTGAGGGCCATGCAGCGGGACGGTGGGCTCATCAGCCACGAAGATCTGACACAGTACCGGGCCGTGCTGCGAGCGCCGCTGAAAAGTCGCTACCGCGGCTTTGACGTGGAGGTCATGCCGCCCGTGTCCGCAGGCGGAGTCGCAGTGACTCAAATGCTGCAAATGCTGAGCCGCTTGCAAGCCTACGAACACCCCGCGAACTCAACCGAGGCGCTGCATCTATTTGCTGAAGTCGCCAAGCGCGCCCACGCCGAACGGCGCTTTCACGTGGTCGATCCGGACAGCGTCGCAGACTACGACGACGCCGCTCGTAGACTGCGCTGGGGCGATCCCGACACGTGGCTCAAGCCCTACCCGGTTTCGTTGACGGAGGTCACCTCCGCTTCAAAACTACATCCGCTCTACGCAGCCGCCAAAAGCGAGCTCGACAACACCACGCACCTCTCCACCGCCGACGCGGACGGCAACGTGGTCTCGCTGACGACCTCACTCTCGGCGGGGTACGGCGCTCGCTACGTCGTGCCGGGCTTGGGCGTAGTGCTCGGCAATTCGCTCGCAGCGTTTGGCAGCGTCGGCGAAGACGTGGTCAAGCCCGGGCGACGCATGACCAGTTCCATGGCACCCACCATCGTCTCGCGCGACGGCGCCGCATTGCTCGTGCTCGGCTCTCCCGGCGGTGACACCATCCCCAACACTGTCGTGCAGGTGCTGCGTAACGTCATCGACGACGGCATGACGCTAGACGACGCGGTCGACGCCCCGAGAATCCACCACGGGTTCGTCCCTGACCTTCTCCGCTATGAGGGCACTCACCCTCCGCAGAAAGACGTGCTCGAATCGCTCGGGAAACTCGGGCATCAGTTCGCCGAGCGGCGCTTTCCGATCGGCGACGCCAACAACATCCTGATCGCGGGTGACGTTCAATACGGCTACGCCGATCCCCGCGAAGGTGGCCTCGCGCTAGGTCCCGCGCTGGCCCCCGCTCCGGTCGGCTCGCCGAAGGGGCCGTGACCGCAGGCTTGGCTCGCCAGCGCAAGCTCTCAGGTGTGCGACCGCTTCCAAGCTCGTTTCTTAACCCGTACCGCGCACATAGCAGAAGTCCAGGTAGTTCACCGCGCTGTCACGCTGAGTATATACTTACCACCTGAACCCTGATATCTAGCCCGGGCTCAACTGAAGGCCTCCACTTTCAATAGTGAAACGAGATATCGAGTGGTGACGGGTAGAAAACGCTACTGCCCACCGGAAGGCTCATCATGAGCAGCGCAATCCCGTGGGTCGTCGCGACTTCGCTTGTCGTGTTCCTGTTGCCGCTGCCGCTACTCGGTCTGACGGCGTGGCGTCCGATGACGCGACTCGGCGTGGTTAGCGCGCTGCTATTTGCTGCGTCCTACCACGTGTTCTCGCACTACGTTGGCCTGGGGTGGATCATGTTCGGTCTGCACACACGCTGGCTGCTCGGAGCCTTGTTTCCGCTCACTCTCCTGCGCGTGTGGCAACTGGGCACACAAGCGCGTTGGTTTCCGTGTAGCTGGTGGAGTCGCAGCTTCGTGCTTGCCGGGTTCGCTGGCGCACTAATATTGCTCTACGGCATTGTCGAGGTCTTGCGGGCCCGCGCCCCGTCCGCGGATGCGGTGAACGTGCGGTGGCCCTTGGAAGACGGAGCTTTTGCGGTTGCCCACGGCGGGACCGCTGAACTCCTCAACCACCATCACCCGGTGAGCGCACAACGATTCGCATGGGATGTGATACGTGTGGGTCGACTTGGTGAACGCGCTCGGGGTTTTTTCCCAAGTTCTCTCCGCGACTACTACATTTTTGGGACCCCTGTGCTGGCGCCCTGCACGGGACAGATCGTGGCGCTCGCCACCGACCGGCCCGACCTTCCCCCCGGGCAGTTTGATGAGGACTTTCCCCTGGGCAATTTCGTCGCGCTCTACTGCGCTACTCCGCAGGCGATCACCGTCGTGCTCGCTCACCTCGAGCGCGGCAGTGTGCAACCCGCATTGAATGACCAGGTTCCAGCTGGCGCTTTCATCGGTCGTGTGGGGAACTCTGGAAATACGAGCGAACCCCACCTGCACATCCACGCCGTTCAGGGCCGCGTAGCTGATCTTGAGCAGCTCTTGTTCAGCGGGCACGGAGTCTTGCTTCGCGTCGAGGATATCTTTCCGGTGCGCAACGACTACCTCGTGTTTCCCTAGGGCGTTCAGCAGCGGACTCGAGCTTGAGTCTGCCATTGGGCAAAGCGGCGCTACCCAACGGCGGAGGTCTCCTATGTCCGGCGCTAGCCCACGGCTTGGCCCCTCAGGGGCGTGGTGAAATTTCGAACAAGCCGCGAGCAGGCGAACACACGACTTCGCTCCGTTTCGGCATGTCACGACACTAGCTAAACGATCCACGACCGAACCCATGCGTCGCGACGCTCCGAGCAGCTCGGCTGCACTGCCCTGCATGCCCGATTTGTGGACCGTTTTTGGCCGAAATGCGCACTGCCTCAATGCACCCAATAATCTCCGCCCCGGAGGACCAGCACTCATGATCGCGCGCCCTACTTCAAGTTGCTACTGGATCGTCGCCGCTTTCGCCTTGCCGGCGTTCTCTTGCGGACGCAGCGGCGATGATATTGCCAAAACCAACGCCGTTGAGCGCAGGGCAGAGTCTGACGGCGGTCCAGCGAACGTCACGCCTGATGCTGCGATTGAACCGGCGCCGGTGAACAGCGCTACTGAGCCCGATGCCCAAGCGCCGCTAGAGCCTCTCCCGCGGGATCACTCGGTAGAGCTCCCCGCCCCGCCCGTCGTGAAAGCTGAGGTATCAGCGGCGTACGACTGGAAAGAATGTGGGCGCATTGAGCCACGGGGGCGCATCGTGGCCGCGGCGTATGCGCCAGACGACAGTGTGCTGACGTTGTGGAACGATGGTCGGGTCGAGAGACACGTCGATGGCAGCAACACCGGGACGCTGCTCGCTGAGGGCAAGGGACCTCAAGACAACTGGGCCCGTGCTTTCCAAAACCAAAGTATTGATTTGTCCTCAGATGGAAAAACCCTGCTCGCGGGCCCAGAGATTTACCGGCGTATGGATGGAGGTCCGGTGATCGGTGGCGAAGCTTCGGCTTGGACGGTAGTGTCGCTCGCGGGCGCACCCTGCGGCAACATCAACACTCGGTTGTCGGGCAGCTACGTCGTGGGCATCGATGAAAACGATCTGTGCGTGTGGGCGCAGAGCGATGGTTCACTGTCGTTCAACGTCCGCTTGCCTGGCAGCTCCGAGGCATGGGACAGCGCGCAAGTGGCGAACCAAACAGTTGTGGCCGCGGCAGGCGGATCCATCTACTCCTATAGCTTGACCGGGGTGCCGCAAGTGACGCTCGAGCCGGCTGGTTTACCAAGACGGGGACTGTTTACCCCAGACGGACTTCGCTACGTGGGATTGGTCAACTCCAGCATCGCCGACTACAAACTCTTCTTAGCGTCCTTCGACGTCGTGACGGGTAAAGAAGTCTGGAGGGTACCACTCTCAGAACATCCCGCGCAGCTAGCCCTCTCGGGAGACGGGACGCGGGTTTATGCGGCCAGGCAGGGGCTGTTTCAGGTTTCCGACGGAAAGCCGCTCTCCTCCGTGCCCAATCGTTTTCATTCGATTCGCAGAGTGAAACTTGATCACCACGGTCAAAAGCGGCTCAACTTGGATTTCCAACTCTCCGAATGGGACCTAGCTACTGGGCGCTTGAACCACCAATACGGCTCAATACTTGGCCCAATTGATGACATTGAGATCAGCCTAGACGGCAACTCTTTCGCCACCCACAGCAACTATGACAAGGCCATCGTCTGGCATACTGAGCCGGAGTTCGCGTTCTCTCGTCCTGTATTCAGCGGCGCAGCCGGAGACGGGTCGTGGAACGTCGCCCTAGCGACGAACGGTGAAGCTTTGCTTGTCAGTGGCGACAATCTTGGACTAAGTAATAGCGCGGGCGGGTGGATGGGAAACAGGGAACCAAGCCTTGCCGGGGGGTGCCTATCTTCTGCCCATGCCTCTTTCTCGATGGGAGGTCGCTGGGTGGCCGGCACCAACTACAGTGAGCAGGTGTTCATTTTCGACGCAGCGACCTTAGACGTCGTGGCGAAGCTGGAGGCTCAGAATTGCGGAGGCGGCGTCGCGTTCTCACGAGATGGCACACGTCTGTACACGGCGAGCTTAGGCGTCTACGAAGTCGCCAGTTGGCGCGAGCTGTCTCCCCCGAGCAAACCCCTGCCCGCTTCGGGGGACTTTCCGGTCGGAGACCGAATTGAGCTCTCTCCGAACGGTCTTGAAGCGCTCGTGTCGACCTGCAATCCTGCCGCCCCAGTCGAGTGTCAGTGGGAACGGTACGACGTCAGCGCTGCTCCACGCTTTCAGGAAGACTTGCCTCCCCTGACTGGAATGCGCGCAAGTTATTCCCCTGAGAGCCACTGGGTGGTCTCCGCGGGCGAACTCCTGCACCTTCCTAGCAAGACGCAACGTCAGCTACCCGGGGAGGTGCGAGCCTCAGCCTTCTTCCCGAACGGTGACCTCGTGGCGGGTTACACCGACGGCTCGGTCGTTCGCTATTGCCGCCAGTAGATCGGCGTCGCACAGCGGGTTCTTGGTTTTAGGCGTGGGGTAGCTGGTCCAGTCTTGAGCCAGCTACCCCACCCCACCCACTCCATTCGACGCTTAAGAATGGGTGCGAGCGCTGGATAAGGCCGCAGCCGCGAAATAGTTGCAGACCGCTTCGCAGAGCAGTCGTGGTAGTGTGCCCGGACCCAGATGAAGAGCGGCAGCGGGCACGGCTCAGCGGACTCCAGCACCGGCGGCAAGTTCGGTCGCTGGCTGGTCTACGTTCCCCCTTGGGTGACTGACGCGGAGGTGCGGCGCAAGGCGAAGGTGCTCGCGGTGACGCTCGTGGCTATGACCGCGCTATTCCTGCTCACCGACGTGGCGTTGTTGTACACCAACCACGGATACATGCCGCCCTATCCGGGTTATGCCCTGTTAGTCGGGACGTACCTACTGAACCGACGCGGGCACTACACCGCCGCCGCACGCCTAGTACTGTTGATGTTCCCGCTGGTCGTGTTCGGGCAGGTGGCGCTAGGAACAGCTACAAGTCCGCTAGCCCCGATCGGCTTCCTGACTCTGTGTCCCTTTCTAGCAGCGCTTTTGCTTGGCCATAGAGAGGCAGCAGCCCTGACGCTACTAAACTTCGGTGGGGTGCTCGTATTGCCGCTGCTACCAGAGCCGGTGCTTCCGTGGTCGAGCGCGGTCAGCCCGCTCGCGGGGATCGGCATATCGGGGGCGTTGGCCGTGAGCTACATGGTTCATCGCGACCAAATGGAGCGCTATCGCCGGTCGGAGCTGCAAGCCAGCGAGGAGCGCCTACGGCTTGCGCTGGATGCGGCCAGAATGGGCAGCTTCGACTGGAACGCTAAGGAGCACACTTCCGTCGTCTCGCAGAGCATGCTCGATCGCTTCAACATTCCTTCGTTCGACCACAAAGAGCACGGCCCGTCCTACCTCGACAATGTGCACCCCGATGACCGAGAAGCCGTAAGCGACGCGCTCAACAAGACGCTGATGGGCCCGGGGAACGACCTCGTCGTGAGCCACCGAACTCCCCCTTCGGAGACAGGTACGCGCTGGCTAGAGGTCAGAGGCCGACTTGAGCGAGATCCGGAGGGGCACCCGCTGCGCATGACGGGCACGGTGGTCGACATCAGCGAACCCCGCCGGCTCGAAGAGCAGCTGCGCCAGGCACAAAAAATGGACGCGATTGGGCGTCTAGCGGGGGGTATCGCGCATGATCTAAACAACATGCTGACGGTGATCTTGGCCACGGTGGATCTGCTGCAAGACTCGCCCCATCGACAAGAGCTGGAAGACATCGAGCAAGCCGCTACCTCGGCCGGTAACCTCACCCATCAGCTGCTCGCCTTCAGCCGCCAAGCGGTGCTGCACCCAGTAGTCTTGGACCTCAATGACGTCGTGCGGACTACGACTGGGCTGCTCCGCCGAATCATCGAAGAGAGCGTCAAGATCGAGGTCACGCTCACCGAAGATTTACCCAACGTTCGAGTCGACGGCACCCAGCTCCAGGAGATCCTCATGAACCTGGCGACCAACGCTCGAGACGCCATGCCGAACGGCGGACTGCTGCTCATCACGACCCAGCAAGTTCATAGCGAGGGCCGCACCAGCACGGGAGGCGCGGGCGCCACCTATGTCGTGCTCACTGTCACAGATACCGGCCACGGCTTCGATGAGGCGACCCGTGTACGGCTCTTCGAGCCGTTCTTCACTACCAAGCCGGTCGGCAAGGGCACCGGGCTTGGCCTCGCCATGGTGTTCGGCATCGTCAGCCAAAGCGGCGGCCACCTGCACGTCACCTCCAGCCCAGGTCAGGGCACCACCTTTCAAATCTTCTTTCCCGCCGTCGACGGAGCCGCGCAGAGCCCAGCGCGGATTAGCTCAAACCCGCGTGGCGGACCAGAGACAATCCTGCTGGTTGAAGATGAACAAGCGGTACGGACCTTGTGCCAGCGCCTCCTGGAGCGCGAAGGTTACCGAGTGCTCGTCGCGGACAACGCCGCTGCTGCCCATGTACTGTGGCGCGAACACCGGGACCTGATTGACCTACTGCTGACGGACGTCGTGATGCCCGGCGGGAGCGGACGCACACTGGTCGAGAGTCTGAGAACCGACGATCCGGAGCTGCCGGTGCTCTACATGTCCGGCTACCCTCAGGGGATGGACGGAGACGCGCTCTTGAGTTCGGCTAACACGGCGTTCCTGCAGAAACCGTTCACCCGTAACCCGCTGCTGCTCTCGGTGCGCTCGCTGCTTGACGGCACTTCCTGACCCGGGGAATTCGCTTAGCCCAGGCCCTCAACTTCCGAGAACTGGTTCGTGCGCCCAGCACGAGTCAGTTTCTTATCTCACCCGAGCCAGCAGAGAAAAGACCCAAGACGGAACAACGGGCCGGAATGTTTCGGCTCGGATTTCAGTGGTGTAGGAGACCCGCAACGAAACACTCACCGCGGCAGCAGGGCAGGGTTTGTTTCACGTGAATTTCTTGAACGGCACGCATTGTTTTGCGGACGACTTCAACACGCTCACCCCGCTGAGGACTCTAGATGCGTGTTTCCGCAGTGAGTCGAGGGGGTTGCCGACTATAAGTTTTTCCTAATGGTTTCAGTCATTTGTGCGCATCAGTTGCGCTTGCATGAATCCTCGGAGTCCGACAAGTAGTGGCCATGTCCGAAAAACTGAACCTCTTCGACTTCAAAGACGGCAAGATCAAGACGCTGCATCTGGCCTGGGGCGCCTTCTTCCTCTCTTTCGTTATCTGGTTCAATCACGCGCCGCTGCTGGCTGCAATGCAGCACACGTTTCAGCTGTCATCCCAACAGCTCAAGGCGCTGTTGATCCTGAACGTCGCGCTCACCATTCCGGCGCGGATCGTCGTGGGCATGCTTGTCGACAAGTTCGGGCCGCGGCGTTCGTTTAGCCTGCTCTTGTCCGCTTCGTCCTTGCTGTGTTTCGGGACGGCTTTCGCGGACACCTACGAGCGACTTGCTTTGATGCGCTTTTTGCTGGGTTTCGTAGGCGCGGGGTTTGTGATTGGGATCCGACTCGTCGGCGAGTGGTTCCCTGCGAAGCAGGTGGGCATCGCTGAGGGGATCTACGGCGGCTGGGGCAACTTTGGCTCCGCCGCAGCCGCGGTGGCCTTGCCGACGCTGGCACTTTGGTTCGGAGGCGACGACGGTTGGCGCTACGCTATGGCGACCACCGGAGCGATCGCGCTGGTCTACGCTGGGTTCTTCTACTGGTTGGCGAGAGACACACCGAAGGGCTCGACCTACTTTCGGCCCAAGCGCACCGGTGGGTTGGAAGTCACGAGTCGGAAAGACTTCTACTTCCTACTGGGAATGAACATCCCCATGTGCTTGGCGCTCGCGGTGCTGACCTGGAAGCTAGGCCCTGCGAACTTGGGCCTGCTGCCGCAGCCGGCGACCGTCAGTATCTACGTCGGGCTCGCGATCCTATTCGCCATCCAAGCCAGCCAGATCTACCGAGTGAACAAGGAGATATTCGTCAAAGAAGTCCCAGAGATCCAGCGCTATCAGTTCAAGCAGGTGGCTATCTTGGACGTCGCTTACTTCGTGGCGTTCGGCTCCGAGCTAGCGGTCGTTTCTATGCTGCCCCTGTTTTTTCTTGAGACCTTCGAAGGTCTGAGTCACGTGACGTCCGCGCTGCTGGCTTCTTGCTTCGCGTTCATGGCCCTAACGGCGCGACCCGGTGGGGGTTGGATATCCGACCGCTACGGCCGCCGCAAGACGATGATGATTCTGATCGTTGGCCTCGGTGTAGGCTACCTAGCGCTCAGCCAGATCACCGGGGCTTGGCCCATCTCTCTTGCGGTGATCGCTACGATGGTGTGTTCCTTCTTCGTCCAGGCGGGGGCGGGGGCCGTCTTTGCCATCGTCCCTTTGATTCAGAGACGAATGACTGGACAGATCGCCGGCATGGTCGGGGCCTATGGCAACGTGGGTGGTGTCACCTACCTCACCGTCTTATCGTTCGTCGACTATTCGACCTTCTTCATGGTCATTGCGGCGAGCGCAG
>JBDKJZ010000031.1:0-20636 GCA_039796375.1 Pseudomonadota bacterium | reverse complement strand
CCGCGCTGGATGGCTCTTTCCGTCGGGCTCCTTGTGGATGGATGGCTACGTCACCGATCGTTATTGCTGCGACTACGCGAACCGCAACTGGAGCGACTTTGCGTCGTCGGGGCCGACGATTGAGCTCGACGTCGGCGCGCGCCTGGCGCGCAGCTACACCGTGTTCGGTTTTTGGGAACTCGCATCGCTCGGTACAGGCGACACCCTAGGCGGCGAGTTCGGCGGCCAAAATCGCGGCGTGAGCCACCACATCGGCGCCGGCTTGCGCTTCAGCACGAACCCCGACGACATCGGTATGCTGGTCGAAGTGGGCCTCGGATATCGTCGCTTCGATGCTAGCTGGAAGAACGGGACTGAGCTGGCCGCGCGAGACGGCCTACTGAATACCCGGATCGGTCTGGGTATGAATATCCGATTCTCACCCCAGTTCGTCCTCTCCCCCATGGCGATGCTCGGCGGTGGGTCGTTCGAGAAGATCGAATGGGCGTTCGCCGACGGCAGCAAGGGCGGTGCTTTCAGCGAGCTGAGTCGCGCGGGGCAACACACCACAGCGTCACTCCAAGTCGGCGCCCACTTCGACTGGCTCGGCAGTCAGGACTGACGCGCTAGTACTGGTTAGGCCTGCACGGGTGCACTTGGGGCCGGCAGGTGCACGACGAATCGGGTCCCACGGGGCGCGTTCGCTTCGCAGCGAATCGACCCGCCGTGGGTTTCGATGATGTGCCGTGAAATCGACAACCCAAGCCCCGTGCCGTGACTCTTGGTGGTGACAAAGGGCTCAAAAAGCTGTCCGCTCACCAACGGGTCGATTCCTTCACCCGTATCTGCGACTTCAAGTTCTACGCCGTCGCCAGACTCCCTGACTCGAACGGTGACGCGCCCGCCCTTAGGCATCGCTTGGCGAGCGTTGCGCAGCAGGTTGTGAAGGACCTGGCGGATTTGTGCTTCATCCAGGCGGACAGGAGGCAGAGCTTCAGCGATGTCGCGCTCAACCTCCACTCCGTGCCGCGTAAGGTCCGGCTCGACAAACATCAGCGCTTCCAAGACCACCTCGGCGAAGTCCTCGAACTCCAGTGTGGGTTCGTTGCGGCGCGCGAGCGACAAGTACTGCTCGGTCAGTTCCGTTAGGCGTTCCACTTCGTGCTTGATCGCCTGGTGAAGCAGCTGAGCTTCCGAGCGATTCGCCCCCGCCCCAAGCTTGGAAAGTTCCTCGTCCAGCAACTCAAGATTCAGCGCAATCGAAGACAACGGGTTGCGAACCTCGTGGGTCACGTGCGCCGCCATCTTGCCGATAGTGGCCAGGCGCTCGCTCTCCCGGAGCTCGTGACTGGCGCGCGCGATCGCGGCGACCATCGACTCGAAAGTGTGCGCCAGCTCGCCGATTTCGTCGTGGCTGGCCACCACCTCGTGGGGGGTCAAGTCCCCGCTCGCGACAGCCTTCGCGCGCTGCGTGACCCGCTCAAGAGGCTGCAGAAGGCGGCGCGCGTAGAGCCCAACGCCGATCCCCACTAGAATGCTGAACACGGCCCAGCCGAGCAAGAAGCGCAGAGTGAGAAGCTCACGCCGGGACGCATCCTCGGTTAGGGTGTCGAGCTGCACGTTGACTCGGTCCTCGAGTGTACGAAGCAGCGTCAGCGCATCGTTCCCACGCGTCACAAGCTGATCCCGCAGCTGCTCAGCTTTGAGTGGCTCTCCACGATCCAGGGCCGAAAACAACTGCGCAAGCACGTCTCGGTCGCCCTCAAGGAAGCGCTCGATTCGCTGAGACTCGGCGCCAAGTGCCTCGCCAAGCAATGGATTGTGTGACGTGAACACCCGGCGCATGGCCGAGCGGATCTCCATAAACGCGCGAGGTCTACCGAGGCGCATACTGGTCTCGAACCAAACACGCTTGTCCCCGGGGTTGCGCGCCTCCGTGATGTGATTGAGCTGAGAGTTGTAGCTGTTCTGAAGGGCGACCGCGTCGCGAAGAGCGAGTGTCAGCGGCACATAGCCCGTGCGGATCAGCGCGGTATCTCGTACGCTTTGCCGTTGCTGTAGCACCGCGTAGCCAGCCACCAGCGCGAACGCGAAGGTGATAATCACGTAAGACCAAAGCACGCGACTCAGGACCGTCTTCTTCGGCCCGGTAGGGGGAGGTCGTGTTGCAGCTCGCATCAAGCCAAGGGCCGCTCACCACCCAATTTACCCGCGGGGGGCGGAATCGATGGTGCCCCGCGCTCTTTGGGTGGGGGTTGCGGAAAGCGCAGTGCGAATAGTGCGCCGGTGGGCGACGAGATGCACTCCACGCGCCCGCCGTGTTCATCGACAATCTTCTTCACGATAGCCAGGCCCAGACCGGTGCCACCTTTTTTTCTTGCGGTTACGAACGACTGGAACAGACGCCCGGTGATCTCCTCCGGAACACCAGGCCCAGAGTCACTGACCTGTATCAACAGTTCATCTCCATCCATCTTCGCAGCGATACGAAGCACGCCGCCCGTTTGCGCCATGGCCTCAATAGCGTTTCGAGCAAGGTTGTGGACCGCCCGGGCCACCCGCGCCTCATCGAAGCGCGCGACGATCTTTGTATCGATGTCCATCTCAAGGTCGATCGCGCGACCATCCATTTCATGGGAGAGCTGGCTGCGGATCTCGGAGAAAAACTTGTGCAGGTACACTCGGCGAATGAAGATCGTCTGCTCCCCTCTGGCGAACTCTAGCACCTCGCGCTGCATCACCTGCAGCACGTCAAACTGCTTCAGCGCCTTGGCCGCGTGCGCCCGCCGCAGCTCCGGGTCGTCGCAGTTCTGCATCAGCTGGACGTACCCGCTGATCACCGTCAACGGCGTCTTGAAGTCGTGGATCACCTGGGACAAGAGACGCCCGATGCTCGTCAAGCGTGCGCTACGTTCACGCTCCTCGCTCGCTCTGAAGAGTCGAAGAGCCGTCGAGGTGTTCGCGCTAATCAGCTGGAGCAGCGACCCATCCTCGCTTGAAAACCCGCGCTGGCCACGCTTGCTCAGCAGAGCCACTGACCCGATCGGCGCAAGCTGCCCCTCTAGGCAAATGGCGATGACCGACGTCACGTGGAACGGGTAAGCTCCCTCGACGTCAGGGTGCCAGCGGGGGTCGTTTTCCGCGGCGGTCACGTTTAGCATCTCTCCAGCCGACATCGCTGCGGCCAAGAACCCTTCGCCATGCTTAGCGGCCCGGCGCTCGAGCGCGCGGCCGCCCGTGTCCAGATCGAGCAGGTACTCGACGAGATCCCCGCTGTCCTCTTCAGCCAACAACAACGCCGCTCCGCGTGCGTCACATGCTCGGGCGGCGGCGGATAGCGCGGCAAGCACCAAGTCCTCTAGCGAGCTCGTGCGGCTCGTTGCGCGCTCCAGCTCAAAGAGCAACTCCAGATCCCGCACTTTACGTTCGAGCTGAACCTTGGTGTCGAGCAGCTGCCGATTCTTCTGGATGAGTGACAGGAACAGGCGCGAGTTGTCGATGGCCACCGCGGCCTGCGTACTCAAGGCCGTTAGAATCGCCTCATCCTCGTCGGTAAAATCGCCGGCGGCCTTGTTGAGAACTTGGATGACGCCGATGGTGCGTCCCAAGTGGTTCTTCAGGGGCGCCGCCAGCATGCACGTGGTCCGATACCCAGTGAGCAAATCCCACTCCGCTTCGAACCGCGGATCTTCGTAGGCGTTATGAACGCGGATCGGCTTCCCCGTCTTGGCCACCGTCCCGGCGATTCCGTAACCGATCTTGACTCGGATCGAGCGCACCTTGCTGCCAATAGTGACCCGACTGATCAGATCACCCTGGGTTTCGTCCAGCAGGTAGAGCGTCGAGCGGTCGGCCTCCAAGAGGTCCGTGAGGCGCTTCAGGATCAACTCAAGGAGGTCGTCCAGATCCAGAGTCGTGCCCAAGGCGACGCCCACCTCGCGCAAAGCCCGAGAAATACGCTCCTCCCGCGCGAGGGCGCTCTTCAATCGAGCGATCTCTGGATCGCTTGGGCTGGGGTCAGGTAAGCTGCCGCTCACCGGGCGATTTCATCATGGACAGCCCGCGGGATCCAGCTAGGACCGCTAACTGAACAGACATATATGGCACTGAAACAACTCCAGCTCACCATCCGTGGTCGCGTTCAAGGCGTCTACTTCCGCGCCTCAACCCAGCGCGAGGCGCGACGCCTGGGTCTTAGCGGGTGGGTGAAGAACAGGCCCGACGGCTCCGTCGAAGTCTGCGCCGAAGGTGAAGAAGCCTCGATCCGAGAGCTTTACGGCTGGGCGCAGAAGGGGCCGGGGGCCGCGCGGGTGGATCGAGTGGACACCCGTTGGCGGAGCTTTACCGGAGAATTCTCCGACTTTCGCATCGTTGATCAATAAGTGATTCGCCTCATCGGATACGGAGCCGCATCGCTCATTTTTTCTCTCGCCGGAGCGCCATTTGGGGTCCGGGAAGCCCGGGCGCAGGGTGCTACCCAGGTCGAAGTGGAGCCGGTTCGGACGAAACCACCGCTGGCTCCCTTGCCAAAGCTCCCTTCCCGGAGGCTGCCCAGCCCGACGGACGAGGACCTCCAGGCCCTCGTCGCCCTGCTCGACCGCATCGCAGCGGTGCGCCCACCCACCGTCCAGACCGCGTTAGATGAACTGCTCTCGGTAGACCCATCGCTACTACCTGCTGTTCTGCACCGAATCGACCGAGAAGCCGAAAAAAGTGACCGGCAGCAGATGAAACAGCTCCTGCTCGACGTTCGAGCCGAAGCACGCGAGAGCATCGAGCGAAGCATGCGCGCTGCGGGCATGAAGGGAGACGTGGCTACTCCTGATTATCTCGAGATGCTGCTAACCTATCCGAAGTCGGACCACGATGAGTTCGCTCCACTCGTCACGCTCCTCGCTCTCAGCAGGGTGTGCGTGCGACTCGGCACCGTCGACGCTATGAGGGTGCTCATTCGTATCTATGTACGCTTTGAATTTCTCAGAATCGACACCCAGCTTCAAATTCAAAAACTCGGTGAGCGCGCCCTCCCAGCACTAATCGAAACCACGCATCACCAGGCCCCGGCTGTTGCCACGTGGGCGGCCAGGCAACTTGACCTCCTGGGCAAGGCGATTCCTAGCGAAGCCGTCACAGTCGAAGACGCCCAGGTATTGAGCGACGTCCTCCGAGCCTATGGCTGGAATCGAAATCCTGACGCCGCACGGCTAGTCATCTCATTCGCGAATAGTGAACGCTCCCAAGTGCGCCAGGCCGCGAGGCAAGCCATCACCGAACTCGGCGAGGTCAGTAATTGGCAGCTCCGCGACGCCTACGAGCAACTAGTGGGCGAGCTGCCCGCCCGTGACTGGGCGTGGGACCGCACCGCGAAGGAGCTCTTCCGAGAATTCGATCTGATTCGCCTGGCGGCCCTCTACCGGGACTACGACGAAGGCGTCGCGGCGAAGAAAGCGGGAGACCTTGACGCTATGCGCCTCGCATTCGATCGAGTCCTCACCCGAGACCCCAACTTTGATGCGCCTGGCGAAATGGCAGACGGGTACCTGCTTTTTGCACAAGTGGCCCTCAAGAAAGCCGACACTGGCGACGACCACACTCGCGCTGTCTCAACCTCCCTAGAACGGGCCGCGCGGATCGCTCCGGATGACACGGTTCGCAGCCGCGCGAAGAGCCTGCTTCTAACCAGCGAAGCGACTGAACTCTTGAGACACGGCATCGCGGACCAAGTCCTCGTCCGACGGGCGCTTCAGCTAGACGCAGGCAACTTGATTGCTACGACCCTCCTGGCTGAGATGCAGCGCGACGCACTAACGGAAAGCGGCTCAGTGCTCCGTGCACTATGGCCCACGCTGCTCGGCGGCCTATCGATTCTGCTCGCGTTATCGGTAGTCCTGCGGCGCCCCTGGCACAAACGACGAAACCCGACCTAGGCCGGGTTCGCTCTCCTGATTGGACCAGCTGAGGCGCCTCCTCGATCGCCCCAGACAGTTGGAGGCGCTACTAAGAGCGCCCCAGACAGCTGAGGCGCCTCCTCGATCGCCCCAACGGACTCACTCCGCCGAAGTCTCTGCTGCCTTCGCTGCTGCTGGCTTCGCTTCAGCGGTAGCCATAGGCACCGCCTCAGCCTCTGGCTTATTCGAAGCGACTTGAGCTACGCCCCCGCCGCCCGCCTCAACCAGCTCAATCAAAGTCATCGGTGCGTTGTCACCACGGCGACGACCGAGCTTGATAATACGCGTATAGCCACCGGGTCTCTCCGCGTAGCGTTTTGCCAAATCACAGAACACCTTCTCAACGAGATCAACCTTTTGACTGGTCTCGAGAGTCGAGATCACACCGAAGCGGCGAAGGAATTTACCCACCTGCCTCTTCGCCGCGAGGCGACGCGAACGGTCAGCTACATTAAGCTGTTCCCAGGGGGTGTAGGCTGCCGGTCCGAGGCGCCGCGCGTGTGAGATCAGACGCTCAGCAACCCGCCGCAGCTCTTTCGCCTTAGCTTCCGTTGTTTCGATGCGTTCATGCAGCACCAAGTTAGCCGTCAGCGCACGAAACATGGCTTTTCGGTGGCTTGTATTGCGGCTGAATTGGCGACCAAGTTTTCTATGTCGCATGGCTCAAACTCCAAATTTAGTAATGGGTACAGCGAAACGCGAGGGGGTTAACCCTGCGCCTGCTGAGCCTTCCAGCGCTCAAGCATCTGGGGCCAGTTGTCGAGCTTCAATCCGAGGCTCAGGTTCATGGTGCTCAAGATCTCCTTGATCTCCTTCAGTGACTTGCGTCCGAAGTTCTTGGTCTTGAGCATGTCCTGCTCGGAGCGCTGCACGAGCTCACCGATCAGTGTGATGTTTGCATTTTGCAGGCAGTTCGCCGAGCGAACAGACAGCTCCAGCTCGTCCACCGAACGGAAAAGGTTCTCGTTCAGAGGCTCTTCGTTCAGGCTGGGCGTCGGGTACGCGGTCTCTTCAGTCTCCTCGAAGTTGATCCAAATAGAGAGCTGCTCCTTAAGAATCTTCGCGGCAAAAGCCACTGCGTCAGACGGGGAAACCGAACCATTGGTCCAGACCTCAAGAACGAGCTTGTCGTAGTCAGTAATCTGACCGACGCGCGCGTTCTGGACCGTATAGTTCACCTTACGAACTGGCGAGAAGATAGAATCGATCGGGATGGTCCCCAACGCCATGGTCGGGCTCTTGTTCTGTTCGGCACGAACATAGCCACGGCCCACACCGATCGTGAGCTCCATAGAAAGCGGGCCCTTCTTATCGAGCGTTGCGATAAGGTGCTCTGGGTTCAATACCCGAAGACCGTCGACGAGCTGAATATCCCCCGCGAGAACCGGACCGGGCCCTTCCTTCTCGAGACGCAGCGTATAGGTCTTGGCCTGTTCAGCCTTGAACACAACACCCTTCAGGTTCAACACGATATCGGTCACGTCCTCGAGCACATCGTCAATGCTCGTGAACTCGTGTAGCGCCCCATCGAGCCGTACCGCGGTAATGGCGGCGCCCTGAAGCGAAGACAGTAGCACCCTGCGAAGCGAGTTACCGACCGTGATACCGAAGCCACGCTCGAGCGGTTCACAACTGAACTTCGCGTAGAAGTCATTCGAAGAATCGGTCTCAATCTGAATGGCCTTTGGGCGAATCAAATCGCGCCAATTGCGGGCCATCATTTCCGTAGTGTCTCGCTTCTCGCTCGACGAGCTACCAGATGAATCATCTCGGCTTTGAACTTCTTCCATGACTTCTCCTGTGGTTTAGGTTTGCGCGACCGTCCCGAAGCCGACCCCGAACCAACTCGTGGGGCAACCTCCGCAGTCTGCCCGCATCGGCAATCGCCTGCTACTAATACACTCAGCTGTTAAACAACACGCCTTCGGGGTCCAGAGACCCCGAACTTGCTTAGCGAGAGTAGTATTCCACGACGTACTGCTCGCGAATTGACGGCTCGTTGAGTTCTTCACGAGGCGGAGCGTTCTTAAATGTGGCGGACAGGTTTTCACGGTCCACCTCGATCCAGCTCGCTCGCTCACGGCCTTGCGCCATATCAAGCGCAGCCGTGACGTAGGCGATCTTGCGGCTCTTCTCGTGGATTTCGATCTTGTCATTGTCGGCAACCCGGTAGCTCGGAATGTCGACACGCTTGCCATTGACCAAAACATGACCGTGGCGAACCAACTGACGCCCTTGGGCGCGAGTACTAGCGAACCCGGTGCGCTGAACTACGTTGTCGAGCCGCCTCTCGAGAATTCCGAGCATCTCTTCACCGGTTCGGCCCCGCATGCCGGCCGCGTCAGTGTAGTAAAGCCGGAACTGGTGCTCCAAGAGCCCGTAGATGCGCCGCATCTTCTGCTTCTCTCGCAAGCGCAGACCGTACTCCGATACCTTGTAACGGCCCTGGCCATGCTGACCAGGGGGATAGGGTCGGCGGGTAATCGCGCACTTCTCGCTGAAGCAGCGCGCACCCTTTAGATAGAGCTTCGCGCCTTCACGGCGACAGAGCTTGCAAACGGGACCTAAATATCGAGCCATGGCGTCTAATTCCGATTAAGCCTGAAGGACAATCACACGCGCCGGCGCTTCGGCGGGCGGCAACCGTTGTGGGGAATGGGTGTCACGTCGCGGATCAGAGTTACCCGGAAACCCACGGTCTGAAGAGCACGCAGCGCGCTTTCCCGACCAGCGCCAGGTCCGCGGACGAACACCGCCACGGAGCGAACGCCATGATCCATCGCCTTACGTCCGGCCTCTTCCGCAGCGAGCTGCGCCGCGAAGGGCGTGCTCTTACGCGAACCTTTGAACCCGCGCGAGCCCGCGCTGGCCCAGGAAAGCGCGTTGCCCTGCACGTCGGTGATAGTCACAATCGTGTTGTTAAACGTCGATTGGATGTGAGCAATCCCAGTGGGGATGTTCTTGCGGACGACCTTCTTGCCACCGCGCGGTCTTCTTTGTGCTGCCATAGTAATGCTCTAAAGCTCTGTGATCCCGGGATCAGCCCTTGCGGGCTACGCCGCGCTTCGGTCCCTTACGGGTGCGCGCGTTGGTCTTGGTTCGTTGCCCGTTGACGGGCAGGTTGCGGCGGTGGCGAAGACCTCGGTACGAACCGAGATCCATCAGGCGCTTGATGCTCTGCTGAACGTCGCGCCGAAGGTCACCCTCCACCTTGTAGTCGCGCTCAATGACTTCGCGAATCTGCTTGACGTCCTGGTCGTCAAGTTCGTCCACGATCTTCGTCTCCGCAACCTTTGCTTTCGAGCAAATGTCGCGAGAGGTCTTGTCACCAATTCCGTAAACGTAACGGAGTGCGAAGCGGAGTGCTTTGCGCCTGGGGAGGTCTACGCCAGCAATACGTGCCATAACGAGCTTTCCTTAGTTCACTTTCTCAGCCGAAGACCGGCTTAACCCTGCCGCTGCTTGTGGCGGGGGTTGTCACAAATCACTCGCACGACGCCCTTGCGGCGGATGACTTTGCACTTTTCACAGATTTTCTTGACGCTTGGACGAACTTTCATTTTGGCGCCTCATAGCTTTCGAGTGATTTGCCCCCGGGTGGGGTCGTTGGCTGAGATTCTCAGCTCAACTTGGTCGCCCACAATCAGGCGAACCATCGAGTGCTTGGAGGAGGTAGCGAGGCCAGCACGAACTTTGCGACCGTTCCTCAGAGTGACGCGATACATATCTCGCGGCAGTATCTGATCGACAGTGCCTGATTCGCTAATTTCGCTGGTCGTTGGCTACTCCTTCGGGCTTGTGATGGTCGGGCAAAGGGTGGACGGATTAGGCTAGAACCTGTGCGATTCTAGCGGTGACTTGTTTTGGATCCCCGGTTCCGTCAACCCGCTTCAGCAGATTTCGGGCCTCATAGTAGGGGAGCAGGGCGGCCGTTTGGGCCTCGTAAGCTTCCAAGCGCTTGGTGACAGTATCGGCCCGGTCGTCAGCCCGATGCTCGAGCTCGGCGTCGGCGGGGGGGGGATTGTACTTGATGTGGTAGATCTGTCCAGTCCGCTTGTCTGTTCGGCGTCCCGTGGCCCGTTCAACGAGCAGATCTTTCGGCACGTCAATCTGAAGAGCGCAGTCGAGCGGGGCCTTCACACGCACCAGAGCCTCGTCGAGCGCCTGCGCCTGCGCGAGAGTCCGCGGAAATCCGTCCAGGATGAAACCCGAAGCCGCATCGGGCTGGGCCAAGCGTTCCTCTACCAGGCCAATAACCACATCGTCCGGAACGAGCTTCCCGGCTGACATGAACTCCTCGGCCTGTTTGCCAAGTTGGCTCCCTGCCTCGCGCGCCGCGCGCAACATATCACCCGTCGAGATCTTCGGAACACCAAGCGCCCCAGAGAAGTGGTTCGCCTGGGTCCCCTTGCCACTTGCCGGGGCGCCGAGAAGAATGACTCTCACGCAGGCCTCCGACCACTGAGGCGCGTCGCCCGAGGCCCGGTCAACCCCTCGTAACTCTGAGTAATAAGATGCGCCTCAATCTGATTCACAGTCTCAAGCGCCACGCCGACGACGATCATGAGACTTGTTCCGCCAAACTGAAACGGAACCCGGAACGCGGAGGCAACGATCGCCGGGACGACGCAGATGACGGCGACGTAAATCGCTCCACCGACGGTAATCCGCGACACCACCCGATCAATGTACTCTGCCGTCTGCCGCCCAGGACGGATCCCAGGGATGTTCGCCTGCTGTCGCTTCAGGTTGTCCGCAACATCTACGGGCTGGAACGTCACCGCAGTGTAGAAAAAACAGAAGAAGACAATCAACCCAGCGAAGAGGGCGTTGAACTGCCACCCCTGGTTATTGAGCACCCCGCTCAGCGCGCCCATGCCGGGGATATTCATGCTGCTGAGCGTAGTCGGAAGCATCAGCAGGCTAGAGGCAAAGATAGGCGGAATCATGCTCGCCATGTTGACTTTTAGCGGCAGGTGCGCCGCCTGACCGCCGTAGACTCGCCGGCCTACCTGGCGCCGCGCATATTGAATCGGGATACGGCGCTGCGCCCGCTCGAAGAAGACCACGGTGGCTACGCAAATCAAGATCACCGCACCGACAATCAAGACCGTCAACGGCTGGACTTGCCCAGCATTAGCCGAGATGTACTGCATCGTGCCCGCAGGTATCCCGCTAACAATCGATGCAAAGATGATTAGCGACATTCCGTTTCCAATGCCACGATCCGTCGCCTGCTCACCCATCCACATGATCAGCGCGGTGCCCGTAGTCAACGTCAGCATCGTCATGAGACGGAAGCCCCACCCTGGGTCAGATACGACGTTACCGAACTGGCCACCGCCCACGTCAGCGTTCTGGCCTTCAAGCATAGTCGCGACCCAATACGACTGGACCAGTCCGAGCCCAATGGCCCCGTAACGGGTCCACTGCTCTATCCTTCGCCGCCCCTGCTCTCCCTCACGCCGCATCTCCTCGACTTGCTTCGACACGAGGCCGGCAAGCTGCATGATGATGCTCGCTGAGATATAGGGCATGATTCCGAGCGCGAAGATGCTCAAGTTCGCCAGCGCCCCGCCGGAAAACATATTCAGCATGCCAACGACGCCGCCCTGCTGGCTGACGAGCGACTGCATAACGCTGCGGTCGACGCCAGGGGTGGTGATAAACACGCCGAGGCGGTACACCACAAGAATTCCCAAGCTGAACAGAATACGATTCCGCAGTTCGGGGATCTTGGGAATGTTGGCAAAGCCTCGGAATACCATCTGTAGCTTTCAGCTGTGGCGCTTACGCCTGGTCCGCTTCGTCCGACTTAGGTGTCAGCAGCACAACTTTGCCGCCGGCCTTCTCGATCTTCTCGACAGCAGACTTACTGAAGCCGTAGGCGCTGATCGTGAGCTTCTTCGTGAGTTCCCCTTCACCGAGGATCTTGATTCGCGCTCCGCGTCCCTGAACTAGCCTCGCTTCGCGTAGGATCTGCTCGTCGACGCTAGATCCTGCAGCGAAACGCTCAAGCGAGCCGACGTTGATAGCGATCGTCTCCACGGGAAACGGCACCCGAAATCCACGCTTGGGTAAGCGACGCTGAATCGGCGTCTGACCACCCTGGAAGTGCAGCTTGTTGATATTACCACCGCTGCGCTTCTTCTGGCCCTTGGAACCACGCCCAGAGCCCTTACCCTGCGTCGAACCGGGACCGCGCCCCATGCGGCGCTCCTTCTTGCGGGCTCCGTCTGGGGGGGCCAACCGAGAAAGTACGTCGCTCATGCTTTACCTCCGGCTTTCTTTTCCGACACGTCAACCAGGTGCAGGACCTTGCGGATCATCCCGCGGAACGACGGCGTATTTGCAACAGTGACCTGTGTGCCGATGCCATGCAGTCCGAGCCCCTTAAGCACCGAACGCTGCTGGTGCGGCCTGCCGATGGTGCTACGCACCTGCTTAACTACAAGCTCGACGCTCATACGGCCTCGACCTTCGCCGCTCTCGCGGTCCGCGCGATAGCGAAGCGAGCGACTGTATAGTCCTCGGCAACGTAGCTAATATCCAGACCGCGCCGCGCAGCGAACTGCTCAGCCGAAGCAAGACGCTTCAGCGCCTCGATGGTGGCGTAGACGGCGTTGTACTTATTCGCCGAGCCGAGGCACTTGCTCAGAATGTCGTGGATACCCGCGGATTCCACGACCGCGCGCACAGCACCTCCCGCGATAACACCTGTACCGGGCGCAGCTGGGCGGAGAAGAACACTCCCCGCGCCGAACTTGCCAATGATCTCGTGAGGAATAGTTCCCCCGACCATCGGGACCTTGAACATATTCTTACGAGCCTGATCGTTGCCCTTGCGGATCGCCTCAGGAACTTCGTTTGCCTTACCTAGGCCAACGCCGACGCTCCCAGCCTCATCGCCAACAACGATCAGAGCCGAAAAGCTAAAACGGCGTCCACCTTGCACGACCTTAGCAACGCGATTGATGTGAATCACGCGCTCCTTTAGCCGGTCGTCGTCCATATCTTCAAATGCCATAGCTGATAGCTCCTAAAACTGCAGGCCCGCTTCGCGCGCAGCGTCGGCAAGGGCTTTCACCCGCCCGTGGTAGAGAAACCCGTTCCGGTCGAACACAACTCGGGAAACCTTCTTCTCAAGACAAATCTTGGCGATCAGCGCCCCGACCTTCTTCGCAGCATCCGTCTTGTTGACGTCTTTGACGCTCTCCCGAACATCGCCGGAAAGCGTAGATGCATGAGCAAGCGTGGCCCCCAGTGAGTCGTCCACGACCTGAGCATAGATGTGCCCAGCGGTCCGGTGCACACTCAAACGCGGACGTTCTGTGGTACCACTGATCTTGTTTCGGATGCGGAACTTCCGCTTCTGATGGCTGGTTAGCTTCTTTGCCATGATCTTACTTCTTGCCTGTCTTGCCGGCCTTACGACGGACTTCTTCACCGCGATAGCGAACGCCCTTCCCACCGTACGGCTCCGGCGGACGGTAAGAGCGAATCTGCGCACATACTTGACCAATCAAGGACTTGTCAGCGCAGGTGACGTGAATCAGAGTCCCTTTGGCGTCCTTCGGGACGTCCATCGTGACGCCCTTCGGCAGCTCATAGACAATCGTGTGGCTAAGCCCGAGCGCTAGGCTGAGCTTCGTACCCGAAAGCTCCGCACGATAACCCACGCCGTGGAGTTCTAGGGAACGCTGATAGCCCTCGGCGCAGCCATGAACCGTGTTCGCCAGAAGCGCCCGGCCAAGGCCCTGAAGGCGCGGAGCGTCCTTCCCCGGCGCGGAGCACGAAACGACCAACGTATCACCCTCTTGGGTCACCGAAACCGCCTCGGGCAGCGGCAACGAAAGGTTGCCCTTGGGCCCCTTCACCTCACAGCGACCTGCTGAGATAGTGACGGTGACGCCCTTGGGTACCGGTATCGGCAACTTGCCCAGGCGCGACTGCTTGGGACCTGTATCTTGAGTTACTTGTGCCATCGAAATTTCCTCGCCGCAATGAAGCGCGGTGGGTTACCAGACCTCACAGAGGATCTCGCCACCGACGCGGTTTTTGCGAGCTTCCTTGTCAGTCATGAGTCCACGCGATGTACTCAGGATTGAAACACCCAAGCCGCTGAGAACCCGCGGGATGTCATCATGGCTGACATAGACGCGTCGGCCGGGACGAGAGACTCGGCGAATACCCTGGAATGCGGCAGACCGCTCCCCGGTGTACTTCAACGAGACGACGATAGCTTTCTTCTGCGCAGTCCCATCACCTTCGTCCGTACGGACGTCTGCGATGAAACCCTCGCGCTTCAGAATCTCACCGATCGCCAGCTTGATCTTGCTAGCGGGCATGCGAGTTGAGTCGTGATGAGCTCCAGCCGCGTTGCGGATGCGAGCCAACATATCTGCGATAGGGTCAGTAACCATAGCGATTCGCCTTTACCAACTCGACTTCGTAACACCGGGGACTTCGCCACGGAGTGCGAGGGCCCGGAAACAGATGCGGCAGAGGCGGAAGTCACGATAAACTGCCTTCGCGCGGCCGCAGTAATTGCAGCGGCTTGCGCTCTGCGTTGAAAATTTTGCTGGGCGGTTCAACTTCGCCCATTGTGAAGCGCGTGCCATCTCGTTAGCTCCTAAAGGGCATTCCGAGCTGCTTTAGCAGCTCTTTGCCTTCTTCATTGGTCTTGGCTGTCGTCACGAAGGTAATGTTCATACCTCGCGCCGCATCAACTTTGTCGAAGTCGATCTCCGGGAACACGGTCTGCTCCTTTAGGCCCAGCGTGTAGTTCCCAGCGCCGTCAAACGCCTTGCCGCTCACCCCGCGAAAGTCACGTACCCGCGGGAGCGCCAAAGAGATCAGGCGATCAACGAACTCCCACATGCGATCCTTTCGCAGAGTAACCATGACGCCAATCGGCATGCCCTCTCGCAGCTTGAAGGTCGCGATCGACTTCTTAGAGCGCGTAACCACCGGCTTTTGACCGGTAATCTGCGTGAGCTCCTTCACAGCCGAGTCGATCACCTTTGGGTTCCCGACGGCAACGCCAAGACCCATGTTGATTACCACGCGTTGGATACGCGGCACTTGCATCGCATTCTTGTACGAAAAGCGACTCTTCAGCGCTTCTACCGCAGCACCTTCGTACTTCGCTTGCATGCGAGGTTTTTCGCTACTCATCGTCGTTAACCTTTAACCTTCAGCAGGTGAGCAGAGCGCAAGCCCTACTCACTCCTGGCCTTGTTGGATCGGCCGTGCGACTAGAACGGCGCCACTCTTGGCGACCCGAACCTTCTTGCCGTCAACAACCTGGACTCTCACCCGAGTCGGCTTTCCCGTCTCAGGGTCAACCGGCTGCACATTGCTCGCATGAAGCGGAGCTTCACTTTGAATAATGCCACCGGGACTCTGTGGCGTCGGTTTGGAGTGACGCTTCTTAATGTTCACTCCGACGACCACCACGCGGTCCTCGTTCTTCAGCAGTTTCTTGATGCGACCCTTGGCGCCCTTGTGGGCCCCACTAATCACAACAACTTCGTCACCTGTGCGCAAGCGTTCCAAAGCAGCGATCCTTCTTACAAAACTTCCGGAGCCAAGCTCACGATTTTCATGAACTTCTTGCCGCGCAGTTCACGGGCAACCGGTCCGAAGATGCGCGTCCCAATCGGCTCAAGCTGTGCATTGAGCATCACGGCGCTGTTGGTGTCAAAGCGGATGTAGCTTCCGTCGGCACGACGGATCTCACGCTTCGTGCGTACAACCACCGCCTTCGCGGTGTCGCCCTTTCGGACCTTGCTATTGGGCATCGCCTCGCGGATAGCCACGACGATCACATCGCCAACTGACGCATACCTGCGACGCGAGCCGCCGAGCACCTTGATGCACTTTACGCTCTTGGCGCCGGAGTTATCGGCGATGGTCAGGACTGTTTCGACTTGAATCATGGTTCAGTTCACCTTTGGCTCGAAGCTATTCGAGCGTCCCGCGCTCGATTAATCCGACCGCCATCCAGCGCTTGTTCTTGGAGATAGGCCGATGCTCGATCACTTCGATGCGATCTCCAACGCGGTACTCGTTGTTTTCGTCGTGTACCTGGTAGCGCTTGCGGACCTTGATGTACTTCTTGTACATCTTATCCATCTTGTAACGCACAACCTCAAGAACGAGGCTCTTGTGCATCTTATCGCTAGCGACCCGTCCGATAAGACGGCGTTTGCGAGGCTTGGCGGTCTCTGCCACTTCGGTCTGAGCTGCACTCATGATTCGCTCCCGCTGAGGACGGACTTAAGAGCACGCTCGCGAAGCACGGTTTCAATCCGAGCAACGTCGTGACGCGCCTTGGGAATCGAGCTGGAATCATCCAGCTGATTCGTGTGGTTCTTCATGCGATTTTGAAACATCTCACGGCGCGTCAGATCGCGCAGCGCGACTAGGTCTTCAGTCGACCGTTCACGGAGTTCACTAGCTTTCATAGAAAGTCACCTCGAACAAGGAATCGAGTCGCCACGGGTAACTTGGTCGATGCCGACCGGAAGGCACTCCGCGCTTCTTCTTCAGTCACCCCTGCGATTTCAAACAACACCTTGCCAGGCTTGATAGGTGCCACCCAGAACTCGACCGCGCCCTTTCCCTTACCCATACGGACCTCAAGGGGCTTCTTCGTGACGGGCTTGTCGGGGAACACTCGAATGAACAGGCGACCCTGGCGCTTGACTGAGCGCATGATTGCCATACGTCCAGCTTCGATCTGGCGAGCGGATATCCGGGCGGCAGCGGTCGCTTGAAGACCGAAGTCACCAAACGCGACGTCGCTTCCGCGCCACGCGAGGCCGCGGTTCTTGCCCTTGCGCTGCTTTCTAAATTTTGTGCGTTTCGGTTGGAGCATGATTCATTCTCCCAAAACTACTGGAGGATGCGGCGCGATTTGCGCTGTAGAACTTCACCCTTGAAGATCCACACCTTGATGCCGATGATTCCGTAGGTAGTTCGCGCTTCGGCGAACCCGTAGTCGACATCTGCACGGAGCGTGTGAAGCGGGACCCGACCCTCGCGGTAGGTCTCCACTCGAGCGATTTCAGAGCCTCCCAGGCGACCCGCACAACGGATGCGGATACCTTTGGCACCGAATTTCATTGCCGTTGCCAGCGCCTTCTTCATCGCACGACGAAAGGCGATGCGACGCTCAAGTTGGGTTGCGATATTCTCGGCGACGAGCTGCGCGTTGGTCTCTGCCTTCCGCACTTCCTGAACGTCAATGAATACCTCGTTCTTGGTGAACGACTGGACACCGGCGAACTTGGCCTCGCCCTTCTGAGCGCTGTCCAGGTTCCCTATCTTTAGGATTTCAATCCCGCGACCGCCCTTGCCGATCACCATGCCCGGACGGGCCGTAAAGACGATTACCTTGACCTTGTTCGCGGCCCGCTCGATTTCAACGCTCGAGATACTCGCGGCGTTGAGAAAGTCCTTTACCGCGCGCTTAATGCGCAGGTCCTCGTGCAGCCAGGTTGCATACCGGCTTGCTTCGTACCACTTGCTCGTCCAGGTCTTAATGACCCCAAGACGAAAACCAATAGGATGTGTTTTCTGACCCATAGTGCGGCTCCGAGCTTAGCGTTGGTCCAGCTCGATAACGATGTGGCTAACGCCCTTGACAATGCGGGTGGCGCGCCCCTGAGCGCGCGGCCGCCAGCGGCGCATGTGTTGATTGGGTCCCTTGTCGACGGCTGCGAGGCTAACGAATAGCTCCTCGGGATCGACATTCGGGGCCTGTGCTCTCGCGTTCGCGAGCGCGCTCTCAATGAGCTTCTTCACCACGGGAGCACCCGCCTTCGGCGTGAAGTCTAGGAGCTGTATGGCTTCTGCCGCATCACGCCCACGTACCAAGTCCGCAATCATGCGGGCTTTACGGGGACTGATACGCTGGAATCGGGCTATAGCTTTGCTGATCATCGACAGTTTCTCCGTGCGAGACTTGCCGTCCCTTGGCGGGCTTGCCGCCGAATTAGGTCGCTGGGGGCTTTGTCCAGCGTCGGCTCGTTGCAGCCCTGATTTTTGAGATCCGGGTGCGACGAAAAAGGGACGCGCTTAGTAACAGAGGGCCCTAACACAAGCAAGTGCTAGGACAGAAAGTTGCCGGGTGTCGGCCCGATACTGCGCAAAATCCCAGTACTTGGACTGGCCTGCGCAGTTCGGGACGACCTTTCCGGCCGTTACTTCTTCTTCTTCTTGTCTCCCGCGTGGCCTGTGAAGGTACGCGTGGGAGCGAACTCACCGTATTTGTGTCCAACCATGTTTTCGCTCACGAACACAGGGACGAACTTACGTCCGTTGTGAACGGCGAAGGTCAGACCTACCGCCTCGGGGAAGATGGTCGACCGACGCGACCAGGTCTTGATGGCCTTACGCGAGTTCTCCGTGCGAGCCACCTCGATTTTGGTGGCCAGATGCCCGTCGATGAACGGACCCTTGCTAATGCTACGTGCCATGTATGCTCCGAATTACTTCTTGCGACGATTGACGATCATGCCGTCTGTTCGCTTGTTGTGACGAGTCTTGAGACCCTTGGAGAGCTGGCCCCAGGGAGAGCAAGGGTGACGACCACCGCTAGTACGACCTTCACCACCACCCATGGGGTGATCGACCGGGTTCATAGTGACACCGCGGTTGTGAGGACGGCGACCGAGCCAGCGACTGCGACCCGCTTTGCCCAGCATGATGTGCTTGTGATCCGAGTTCGAAACACTTCCAACAGTAGCTCGGCACTCAAGATGAATCTTGCGAACCTCACCGCTGGGCAACTTCACGGTCCCGTAGACGCCTTCTTTGGCCATAAGGACCGCAGTGACCCCGGCCGAACGTGCGAGCTGCGCGCCTTTGCCCTTCTTCATCTCGATGTTGTGGATCGCGGTCCCAACGGGCACCGCTCCAAGGGGCAGACAGTTCCCTGGCTTGATATCCGCGTGCTTGCTGGAAACGATTTCCTGCCCAACAACGAGGCCGTCCGGACACAGAATATATAGTTTCTCACCATCTTTGTAGTGGAGCAACGCGATACGCGCGGTGCGATTGGGGTCGTACTCGATTGACGCAACGACTGCCGGTACGCCGATTTTGTTACGCCTGAAGTCTACAACGCGGTACCGCTGCTTGTGGCCACCACCACGAAAACGGCTGGTGATTCGCCCGCGGTTGTTTCGTCCGCCGGTGCTCGACTGGGACTCAGTCAGGCTGCGTTCAGGCTTACTACGAGTAATGTCAGCGAAGTCACTGACAGAGTACTGGCGTCGGCCGTTCGACGTGGGTTTAAAGACTTTTACGCCCATGGCTTACTCCTGTGACTCCTCTTCGCTCTCGGCGAAGAATTGGATGTCGTCACCCTCACGGAGGGTGACGATGGCCTTCTTCCAGTTGGAACGCTTGATTTCTCGACGGCCGAGTCGCTTGACTTTGCCGCGCTGAACCAAGGTGTTCACGCTGGTCACTTTGACGTCGAACAGCTGCTCGACAGCGTCGCGAATCTGAATCTTGTTCGCGTCGAGCGCTACTTCGAAGACTACCTGATTGCCGGTCTCGCGGACCAACGCGGCCTTCTCCGTCAGGGCAATGGGACGCCGAATCACTTGCTCGGGGGTCATGCTTCACCTCTTGAACTGGCGCTGCCAAAACGCGCCTGAATCGCTTCGACCGCCTCACGAGACACCACCAGGTGGTCGTGCCGCAATAGGTCGTAGACGTTGACACCTTCCGGGGGAAGGAACTGGTTGCTCGTCATGTTACGAATCGACAAGCGCAAGTTATCGTTGCTCTTGTTGTCCACAACGAGAGTCTTGAGCGGCGCCCGCAGGGCTGCCAAAACGCCCGCCAGCTGCTTAGTCTTGACCTCAGGAAGCTCAATCTTGTCAACGACCGTTAACCGGCCCTCCTTGAGCAGAAGACTCAGCGCACCACGCAGCGCCCCGAGGCGGACCTTCCGAGGAGGACGGCGGCTGAAGTCCTGCGGCTTCGGCGGATGAGCCCGACCACCGCCGACGAACACGGGAGCTCGAATTCCTCCGTGACGAGCGTTACCGGTGCCCTTCTGCTTATAGATCTTGCTGGAGGAACCACGCACTGCTGAGCGCTCCTTACCAGCCTTCGTACCCGCGCGAGCCGAAGCCAGCTGGGCAACCACAACTTCGTGGAAGAGGTGCTCTTTGACCTCTGCCGCAAAGACGTCGTCGGCGAGCTCAAGCTCTCCAACCTTCTCGCGCTTTAGATTGTAAATATCTACTTTCGGCATTGTCCTGGCCTCCGTCAGCTCTTGATTTCGACGTCTACGCCAGCGGATAGGTCGAGCTTCATCAGCGCGTCCAAAGTCTGCGGGGTGGGCTCGAGGATATCGATGAGACGCCTGTGAGTGCGAACTTCGAACTGCTCACGGGACTTCTTGTCTACGTGTGGGCCGCGAAGCACTGTGTATTTGCGCATTCCGGTCGGCAGCGGGATGGGTCCCGCAATCCGAGCGCCGGTGCGCCGTGCAGTCTCAACGATGTCCGAGGTGGACTTGTCAAGCAGCTGGTGATCGAATGCCCGTAGGCGAATCCTGATTTTCGTAGAATCGGGCATAGTCTTTTACTCGAGGATCTGGGTTACGACGCCGGCGCCGACGGTCCGGCCACCTTCGCGGATTGCGAAACGCATCTGCTCTTCTAGCGCCACCGTGGTGATCAG
>JBDKJZ010000030.1:0-21144 GCA_039796375.1 Pseudomonadota bacterium | reverse complement strand
CAAACCGGGGCAAATAGCTCAATGCAACCTTCTGGCTTCGGTGCGCACTTGCCTTCTGCTCCGCAAGAGCCTGCTGGCCGCGCGCACAGCTCCCCGTCTGCGCACTCGACATCAGTGAAGCATGCGCCCTCGGTTTGATGACACGCCACTTCGGTACAGACGACGTCGCTGCCCGAGCAGCTGCAGGTATTGCAGCCGTCAACTGCAGGGAAACTGGTGCCCTCGTCATAGACGGCCCCCTCGTAGAAACAGCCCAAGGGACAAGCGATCATCGTACAGGCGATGCTTCCGTCGATGCAGGTGCAGGTGTTCCCGCACTCGTCAGAGCTGCCCGTCAATTCCCCATCCTGGTATACGACGCCGTTCTGCTCGCAAGTGCTTGGGCAGTAAGCAGCTGTGCAGACCATCTGGCCATCGGCGCACCAGCAGCTGTTGCAATCATCTATGCGCATCATTGGCGCTTCTGCCGCGTCGCTCGAAGCCGCCCTCCTGTCGTCCGCACAAGGGTTGCCCGCGCCGCAGTCTCTCTCGGTGCAGCTCAGCTGCCCGTCTTGGCAACTACAGGTATTGCAGGCGTCAGCCGCGGGGATGCCCGTGGTGCCGTTCTTGTAGGTCTCCGCGCCGACGGTGCATACCCCAGCGCCGCATTCGCTACCTGTACAGCGTTCAATGGGCTCCAGGGCCCCGCCACTGCCGCATCCAACCAGCAACAGTCCTAACAAACTAAACACGGAGCGGGAAGCGTCGGAGAATTCACGGGGGAGGGCCATGGATCACTCGTAATGCAAGCTGAATGCCAGCGCTGCGCCTCAGCCAGCTTTGAGCCATTCCTGTGGCTAGAGTCTTGAAGCTGCGGGTCGCTGTGTCGACGCCACCGGGACTCTGCGCGTTATCGCCGACGAGCGTGGCACAAGCTGGCACAGCTTCCTTCGCCAATGGCGGCCTCTTCCTGGACCGACTGGCGGTGGCTGACGGGGGTCACCGCGTCAGCTGCTGATGCGGTGCCAATACGTCATCTGCCCCACTACCGCGAACCCTTGTGCGGCGAGCAGCGGGCTCGATGTGTTCTGCCGGGCATAGGAACCCACGAACTCTGCGCCCAGCTGAAGTGCGCAGCGCACACGCTCAGCGACGATCGCCGAATAGGCCCCCCTTCCGCGCGCTGCCGGCACCGTACACCCCGCCCAAAGGAAACCGAACGACAGCTCGGGGTGCAGACTGAGCCCCCCAGAGGAAACCGGTTCGCCATTCAAGTAGGCAACGAAGCGCTGGACTCGACCAGTGGGCGAAGCGCACGCCGTCAGTTCCTGCTTGAGTTCCTGAGCGGAACCCGTCACAGGGCGCTCGAAACCGGCAGCGATCACGGCCCAAGCATCTCTCAATGTTTGCTCGTCGACAACTCGACGCACGGTGACCGCTGAAACAGAACGCGGCACAAACTCAGTGACGGCGACGACTCGAGCGTCGTGCGTGTGAGTGGGCGCATACCTGTACTCGGTCAGGGCCGCGTCTAAGGGCTGCGCCTGGATCGTGTCACATACCTGGACTCGGGAGTGTTCACCCCGGTGAAAACGGCTCACCTCAGCGACCAACGCCGGAAGCTCAGACGCCGGTCTCCGTAGCCGACAGGCGACGTTCAAGTAACCCTCTGCGCCCGGTTTCGACAGCGCGACCAAGTCTTCCCTATCGATAACATCGACATCTCGGGGTACCCAGAACAGGTCCGTCGTTGCGCGTTCCATGCGCTCGCTAAGATCGCTCTGCAGTGACATCGGCTCAGCTTAGTCGCGTAAGCTGCCCCATGTCCACCGGCCGAACTGACCCCGAAACCTGCCGTCAGGTTCCTCGCTAGGACTGGTGAGATTGGGTTTGCGCGCACTGGCGCACCCCGGATGGACTTGCTCAGTACCGTGTGCGACAACGCGGCGGGTGGAGTCCGTCCCTACTGGCCAGGCAACCCCGCACACGAGCTAACTTCCATGCCAGAAACCGCATTTAACTCAGCGACCTCAGCGACAAACATTGCCGAAGCACTCAACCACGGCTGTTTTTGCCGAACGCTAGATCCGCAGCGCCTGCAAGCGCAGCTGGAGGCTAGCCCAAGCTTGCACGCCATGGCGCAGGGCTTGGCTCAAAGTCACCCGCACCTGTTTGCTAATACGGTAGTGTTTCTGTCTAACGCCATGGTGCAGTCCATCGAAGAAACGGTGGCCACCCTAGAGCGCGTGATGGCTCTACCCGCGTGGCACGCACAAGCATTGGCACAAGCGGCAAGTAGTTCCGGAGCTCTTGCACGAGTAGACCACGGCCCGTTGGGCGTGTTCATGGGCTACGACTTTCATATCAGCGAACACGGCCCGCAACTCATAGAAGTCAACACCAACGCCGGCGGTGCCCTCCTCAACACTGCACTGGCCCGCGCGCAGATCGCTTGTTGTCGCGCAATGGACATCGCGCATAACGGCTTTAGCAATTTGGCGACGCTGGATGACAACTTCGTCGGCATGTTCAAAGCCGAGTGGCGCTTGCAGCGGGGTGATGCCCCTTTGCGTACCATAGCCATCGTAGACGACAACCCCACCCAGCAATACCTGGCACCTGAGTTTGAGCTGTTCAAGCAACTCTTTATCCGACATGGTCTGGATGCCATAGTCGCTGATGCAAGAGAGATGGTGTATGAAGGCGACAAGCTCAGCTATCAGGGCAAGCCCATTGACATGGTCTACAACCGGGTGACTGACTTTGACTTCTCTGAGCCGCAGCACTCAGCACTGGCACTTGCCTATTCCAGCGGCGCTGCCGTGATCACACCCCACCCGCGCGCGCATGCGCTGCGCTCTGACAAACGCCATTTGGTAACACTGGGAAATAGGCTAGCCCTGCAGGCTCTGGGAGTCACAGAGGCGGACCAGCGCACCCTGCTAGCCAGCGTGCCGGCATGTGAAGTGGTCACGCAAGAGAACGCTGCAGCACTGTGGGAGCGACGTCGCCAACTCTTCTTCAAGCCCCGCGCCGGCTTTGGCGCACGCGCCGTGTACCGGGGAGACAAGCTCACCCGCCGCGTGTGGGAAGACATTTTGGCGGGCGACTACATCGCCCAAGCCCTGGTGCCTCCCAGCCTACGTGCCGTAGCGCTGGACCACAGCCACACCGAGCTTAAGTTCGATGTTCGCGCCTACAGCTACGCCGGCCATGTACAGCTGCTCGCCGCGCGTATGTACACCGGCCAAACCACCAATTTCCGCACCGAAGGTGGCGGCTTTGCACCTGTGCTTCTAGCACCTGAACAAGCAGAACAAGCGATCTGCCCTCCGAATTGCGAGACCTAGGGGAATCACTGGCGCATTCAGTACGGCGCGCTGCTGCGCGGGCGGCTGTGTCCCACTGGGGCGCGCGTGCTCGGACTGATTCAAGATGCCCTTGGTCGATTCGAGCAAAGGTCCCGTGATGATGGGGAAGACCTATTCACGCTCTTGGTCCGGCATGGGGGTTGCATACAACGTGGCATGACCAACGCCAATCAGATTAAGCCCAATACTCCCGTAGTGTGTTCAGAGAATGGCCAGTTCGCCATGGTGGATCACATGGAGGGAACGGATACCATCAAGCTCAACAAGGATGCCAAGGGGCAGCATCACTACATACCGCTAAGCTGGGTGAAGTCCGTCGACGACAAGGTGCATATTGATCGCCCCGGTGCCCAAGCGATGCGCGAGTGGACGACCACGGCACCGAGCAAGCGTAGCGCGTGAAGGCGGAGGCACTCGGCTGAGAGAGACTTGCCGAGTGCCAAGATCTTTCCGAGTATCACCCGTGTTTCACGCGGCGTTCTTTATCACTTTTGAGTCTCACCGGGCTCGCTCTCGCGGCGGGAGTGGTACTCAGCGTAGGCACCTATCCTCCCCTGGAGTTCTAGCGTGACGACAAGCACAGCAGCAGCGCTAGGCGGCTACGCAATCAAGTTTGCGCGGTGGACCTGTTTTGCCCTTCTCGGGGTATACGTCACGTACGTGTGCGTGCTCAATGTCTTGTTGCGTGGGCAACTTCAGACGTGGATCTCGCAAGAGAAAGGCGTGATGCTGACACTAGAGGGTGCGTGGTCGCCTTGGTTCGGCTACGTGCGGGCCAAGCGGATGTCCCTTGATTATGAGGACCAGAGCATCGTCTTGCGCTTGCGACTGGACGACCTGAGAACCCAGGTTAGCCTGCTACCGTTGGCAAGACGCTACTTCAAAGCTTCGAATGTCGTGGCTAAGAATGCGCAGATTCACCTCTGGCCGAAGGACCAGCTGACGTCGCCCCCAAACCAAAGCGTTCCGGAGGCAGGCGATTGGTCGGTAGAGATCGACGCCAAGAACGTGACGGGAGGGTCGCTCAGGGTGCACCGCTATCGGTACATGGGCAAGATGGAGATCGAGGGAGGGTTCACCATGATCCCCAAGTTCGAGCTTGAAGTGCGACCGACTGTAGTTCACCTGAAATCTGGAGCACTGTTCGACGATGGGACTAACTGGTGCACGAGCTATTGCCAAGCGCGCGCGGCCGGTGACGTGACGCTCTCCGTACGCACTGAAGCTCCGCGGCATCGGCTGTTCCAAGGCAAGTACGTTGTTAACCAGCTTGAACGAACCTCGCTTAGCGGCAGGGCTCGCTTCGAGAATCTAGATTTTATCGCGGAAGCCGTGCCGAGCATGAAGTTAAACGGCGGCGCGGGCGATTTGGAGGCCGAGCTCGGCTTACATCAGGGCGCTCTGACGAGCTCCACGCGCCTAGACTACGCCATGCGGGAGCCACTCACGACTGGTCTTGTGGTCCGACAACTAGGCGTCACAGGCGGACTCCAACACGCGCTGCTACAGGCCAGAATCGAGCCGCGCAGCGATACGGACAGTACCGCGTCGCTGCGCGTCAACGCCGACCTAACCGGCGCTTCGGCTGAGACAGTCGATGGCACGGTCGCTCGAATCGAGTCCCTCCGCGGGTGGGCACAGTCAAGAACGGTTGTGCTAGCAGACCTGCTTGAAATCGAGTCCGCGGCGCTCGATGTGGCAGGCGCAGAACTCTCGGACATGGAGGGGCTGACGTCGGTGCTTCGGGCGCGAAACATCCACACGCGCGCCACGGGTGAGCTGCAAGGCAGTCTCGCGTTGGCGTGGCAGCGAGAGCAGGGTTACCAAGGAGAGTTCCACGCCAAAGCGCATCCACTACGACTTGCGTTGCCGATTGACCCGCCCGCAGCGCTTGCCTTTGGCGGCGAGGTCGGCTTCTCTTTTGAAGCCAACTCAGACATCAGCGCGGGCAAGATTCGGGACGCAACCCTGAAGGTGACTTCCGCCACGGTGAACAGAGGCGAGGAACGCGCTACGGACTTTTGGGCTCGTGTTGATGTCCCGTCCGCGACGTGGCAGGCGGGAAGCGCACGCGCCAAGGTTTTTGCTCGACTTTCTGACGCGGACTTGCCGCTGATTCTATTGGGCGTCAAGAAGGATATTCCAGGTATCGTCGACGCGCTGTTTTCGATGTCCGACCTGAAACTCGTTATCGACGCCGCAGTTGTCGATTCGGACATGGGGATCCAGGTCGAACGCGGTGACAGCGACGGCGTGGACGTGAAAGGCGCATACGTGAAAGGAATTCAGTCGACGCAAGGCGCCTTCCTTGCCGATCTCGGTGTAATGAAAATTGGCATCGCCCTCGACAATGGCAAGACGCGTGTCACGCCCTTCGCAGGAACGGATTGGCTAGCTCGCAACACGCCCTGTGCACACGGCGTTCCCGGCAAGCATGCCAAGCTGCCCTTCTGCCACTGACGCTTCGACACCTAGCCCGGCATAGCTCGAGGTCTACTATGAAGCAGAAAGTGGAAGTGCCTACCCCCAGGTGAGACGCTCAAACTGCGTCCGCGGCCTCAATTCCTCGCTAGGTTCTCCAACGGCAAGAGCTGCATGTTCACCAGCGCGACCCGCTCCGCGGGTTCGGACTGAGCGACGATCGCACGTAGCTCCCGAAAATAGGCCAAGTGTAGCTCCTCTAGCCGCTGATAGTCTCTTTCGGATACGGTGAACAGGTTGTACGAGAATCGCCCCGCACCGCCTGCTTCTAGCTGCTTGAGTGCCACCTGGCTCCACCAGACTTTCAGGCGCTGACCGGCTTCCGGATCTTGCCGAGTGTCAATCGCCTGGACTTGTCGCACCTGGTAGATACCGCTCAATTCGATTTGTCCGGCTCCGGCGAGCGCCGCTAGGCACTGTTCTTCCTCGGTGATGCTAAGGCCGAGGCGACTCGCGATGAATCCGCGCTCGTGTTTCCTCAGCTGGCGATACTGCTCAGTCTCAAGCAGCCTGAGCACCGCGTGGGACCAAGGTAGCTCATACGCGGCTTTTCGTGCGGCTTGCAGTTCCGACCAGTGTTGTTGAAGGCTTGGTAGGAGGCTAGGGTCGACGAACGCAGAGATCCAGTCGGCGAGCCGCAGCGACAAGCCCTCAATAAGACGCAAGTACTCGGGCAGCTTAGGTTCGGCCTGAGCCTTGAGCCAGCGAGCGAGCGAGAATCGGGTGAACCCGGTGCGCTTCGCGAGTTCGGTGACCGAGCTATTCCCTTTGAGGTCGTTTAGCAGCTGGGCTATGCCCTCCGCCGTTTTCGGATCCCAGTCCTTCATCCAGGCAGGCTCGCTGCGATAGAACTGAGTCATCGCAGCCTGGATGTCGACGCCACAGCGACTCGCCACCCAATGAAACTTCGCGGCAGTCGGAAAACGGCGCCCGGACTCCCATGTGTAGACGACGTTGCTCTTGGAGCGTAGTCGACGGCTGAGGCCAAGCTGGGTCCGCTTGCCACGAAGTGCCCGGATCAGCTCCGCTGCGAGGATTTCATAGTCGGTGGTTGATGAGGGCATAGGAAACGACGCAGCAATATAACAGTTTCGCACTTCGACGGGCCGATCTGCGTCAATAAATGTGCAAAACGGTCCTGGTACGGGCTGCCCTACGCGCGCAGACTGTTTCTCATGCGACGGGTCATCAAACTTCTCTGCAGCCTCGGGTCTGCAATACTGGCGATGGCCTGCGCTAGCGCAGGCGATCCGCCGAGCGTGCACGGGGGTCAAACCGGCGCAGAAACAGGCCTCGGAGAGCGTTGCCAAAGCGGCCCAGTTTCAGAGTTCTCGCTGGATGCCGCGACGCCCACGGGTTTCAGCGCAGAAGAGCTCTCGATGGCCGTGACGGGCCCATTCGCTCAGGAGTGGCGCTGGGCAACCGGGGAAAGCGCGCTGGCAAGACTCACAGTCGAGGCCGCGATGGGCCCAGCCCACTTCGTGGCTGGTGGGGATGCAAAGTGCCCAGCTGAGCTCTCGGTGTCAGCCCGGCTGCGTCTCTCGACAGATGATCAGCGGCTCAACGAGGACTGGCTGGTCCTGTTGCGCGCGACTGACCTCGAGCAGATCGAGGTCGCGTCGATGCAGCCTATTGTTGAGTTCGCCGGCAGCCTTCGACCCACCGTACCCGATCTGCAAGAGGGAGAGCTCGTCGACTCCTATGCCCTGGCGCTCAGGGTGACTGGGCAGCCCAGCTCCGCGGAACGAGTTGTTTCGGGTGAACTGATCGCGACGGTTCAGTTGCCCCCAGGTTCTTCCGCCGAGGGCGGTCTGGCTGCTGTGCGCCAGGTCCTGCTCGGTGATTTTGCGGGATCCGACTGATCCCATTCTCATACCCCAACCGATCCCCAAAGATCTTTCAGTAGGAGCTTGCTACATGTCTTCAAGAACCTTCACCACTCACTCGATCCAGTCCTTCCTGTTAGCGCCGCTCGCGCTCGGCATTTTCTCTGCTGCTTGTGGCGCACCTGATGACGACAACGGCAGCCGAGAAGACGAAGTGGGGCAGTCCTCGGAGAGCCCAAAAAACGACGAACCCAAAACGTCCTCACCTAAGAATGAAGAACCCGCCGGCCAGGGTGACGGGGCGACAGGCTCGGACGGATCTCCGGAACCTGAGCCCGGGGTCGGAGAACTGCCTGTCGATCCGAACGCGGACCCCTTCGCGATCCACTTGAACATCGACGAGCTGTTGAAACAGGAAAACTGCACCACGGGTTGGCTCCCTGAGAGAACCGAGACTACGCGGACCTGCGCCGCCGTGTACAGCCAAGTCTGTTTTGAGTCAGACGCTGAGGCGTGCGCTTGCGCCGGCTGCGCCGACGACTCGTGCCAAGTTGCGGAGAGTTTCCCGACGCAGGTGTCGTGTGAGGGCGGCCCCGCGGGCTGCAACTTTATGTGGTTTGACATCTGCTTTGAGAGCGCAGAAGAGGCCTGCGACGCTGCAGGGTGTTCACTTGATAAGTGCAAGATCTTGGAGAGTTTTCCGGCACAGGTCAGCTGCGACGAATAAGCAGCCGTTGCTTCGTCGGGCACCTACTTCCAGCGCTCGCGGTCGGGTATTGCTGGAGGCACGGGCGCGAGAGGAGGCTGCGTTGACGAACCAGGACATAGCGATGTGAGCTGCATCTTGGTCGGATAGTCGGAGACGGGGCGTTCTTCGGCTTCGATAGGGTAGTCGCCGCCGGGCGCATCACCGACCCAGGCGAACGGGAAGACTACGCAGCCCGACTCCGGCATCGTTGCCCACAGATTGTCTTCTCCCCAGCCGGCGTCCTTTAGCCTCAGCGCCTGTCCTCGCAGTCGTCCCTCGCGGTCAATTTCCGAGACGACGTACTCGCTGGCGATCCCCTGAAACATGATCGTTGGGGACCAGCCCACCAATAGCCGCTGGCTGTCTTCGCCCTGCGTGTCGAAGTACGCCATCGCGGCCATGCCGACCCGCCTCTCGCGACCGAGCGCCGGATCCGGCTCAGGCAGATACAGCCAGTTCCAGGGATACCTGGACACCTTCTGCTCGCCCTGCTGCACCTCCCTGTCGAACACCGGAACGACGTCATCTACAGCTTGGTCTCGAAGCTCAGCCATGGTGGCTGGGATCTGCAGGAGTCCGATGGTGTCTGGCTTGGTCGCCGCTGACACGTAGCCGGGACCTGCGGCCAGGGCTAGCCAACCATCCGCGCCGAGGCTGAGGAGCGTAGAGATACCCCCCGACTCGGTCCACGGCGTACCGCGCAGGTCGAGTTGCAACAGGTACTCGAGATCGTACTTGGGGATCTCAGTCTCAGTGACTCCCGGCACCGTGGTGAACGAGATCGACTGACAGGCCCCCTCTTTGTACTGGTTGGGATTGGGGCAGAGGTCGAGTTGGCAAGCCTCCGACCAAGTGTCCCGGCTCGGACTGTAGGCCATGCGGTTGGCGAGCACATGCCCTGCGCCACACGACCAGCCGGTGCTCATCGGCACGTACTCGAAGCTCGGTGCTCTGCGTAGCGCGAAATACGTCATGCCCTCGTGGCGGTCCGTGGGGCTCGGACCCGCCGTGACCTTGAGGTGGACGAAGTACGTGTCGCCCGCCGCGTTGAGCTTCAGCTCATTGTGGCCAAAGTTCCAACCACCCACGGAATGATTAATCAGAACGGTGCTCTTGGGCTTGTTCGTGTCGATGGCTCCGCTGTATTCGAGCAGGTACATGGGGCTGTCTGCGGCGTAGTAGTGCCCAATCGGATAACAAGCACTCTCCCAGGCATTGGTGCAATCAGGTGTTCGCTTCGTTGAAAGCACATCGACCGCCCCTGGCAGCAGGCTCGTGTCGCCTTCCTCTCCACGGCAGAGTACACCGATCACGCTACCGTCGCTGTTCGTCGATATGCCGTAGGTCGCCTTGCACATGCCCTCGAACGAAACGTTCTTGACCAGCGCAAACTCCCCTGTGGGGCTGACCGTGAAGGTGGCCACATTGCCGTACTGGCGAAACGGGTCCTTCGGATCAACGGCCATCCACGAAACGAGGAGCTTGTCACCGTAGGTCGCGGTGTAAATGTGTCTCGGACCATTCCTGCAAGACTGCCCACATAGCCCATTTGTTCGGACCGTAAAGCGCTGGGTCGGTGCAATCGGGGCGCCGACGTCGAAGGCCTGTGTGTTCTGCCGGATGTTTTCAGCACTCGTGAAGGCCGACCCATTCGTGGAGTTGGAGCTTGACCCGCCCGGTCCGTTCGACCCGCCCGCTCCTTTCGACGCGTTGCTGGTTGCGCTCTCACCCGCGCGACCAGCCTGGTCCTGCTGGTTTTCGTCCGAGCCGCCGTCTTGGCACGCGGAGCACGCCAGCGCCGCCACCGTGACGACCGAAAGCGCGCGAGGGAACTTGAGACGTTTCATGCGATAGCTCATAGAAGACTCTCGAAGAAGGCGCCTAACTGAGGCGCTCTGCACCCCTCCTGGTTAACAGCGGGCCACTTAACGTCGTCCCAATCTGAACTAGTCGGTCTGTCCTCGCAAGTCCAATCAAGCTGATTCTATTGTTCGAAAGCGGCGATGTTGTCGCTCGATGTTTCGCCAGCGTGTGATGCGGACACACAGTGTGTCTCCTGCTGCGAGAGGGCGACTATGCCGATGTCCACAGATGCCCAACTCGGAACTTTCCGTCGCCGCGACGGATTGCTCCGAGGGACGTTTCAGTCCGAACCGGTTCCCCAACTGGCCTGCAGCCGCAACAATCCGAGCTCCTTGCAATTCATGACCCAAACCTGTGGCAATAAGTGACCCCGATGCTGCCCCATGAGACACTGGGCAGCATGCGCCGTCAGGACTGCAGGAACTTAGATCGATCTTTGCGAGTAGGGGGATCACTTCTCACACTGTTGGCCACACAGGGGTGCTCCGCAGAAGCACAGTCGCCCGCGCTGGACACGGCTCGCATCCAACAAGAAATCATCTACGGCACTGAAGTTGGAGAAGGAGCGTACCCGTGGATGATCAAGGTCCCGGGATGCACCGCATCGCTGATTGGTCCCCACTTTGTACTCAGCGCAGCTCATTGTTTTGCCGAACCTCGGAACGAACAAGGGACCCTTGAGGGTATCGAGATTGTGAGCGGCCCGGTGCGCTTCGGGCACCCGGACCTCGCGAACCCGAAGGTTGATTCCCGCAACGTCAAAAAGGTTCACCTTCACCCCGAGTACACAAAGCTCACTCTTGAAGAGGTCTATGGAAAAGAACCCTATGACCATGCGCTGCTTGAGCTGGAGGAACCAATTTATCTAGAACAGTACTTGAAGCTGCCCACGCGATTCCCACTAGCGGCTGAGGTGGTGATCGCGGCAGGTTGGGGTCTGACTGAGAGTGGTGACGCGAGTGAGGTATTGCGTGAGACCAAGTTAGAGGTTCAGCCAAGCTCGATGTGCTTTGAGGGTGATTCGAAGCGTTTCTGCAGCCGAGGCAACCAAACCGACCCCGAAAGCAACATCGGCTCTGGCGACAGCGGTGGCCCCGTGTTCGTCCCCGATGGCGCTGGGCACATGCTCCTCGGGGTCAACTCTACGAGCAGTGGACAGAGTGACGAAACGTTCGCAAGCCACGCCAGCAGCTACGCGTTTCTCTCTTGGATCTTAGAGGTCGCTGAGCGCGACTTCGTGGACGAATGTGCCACGGGTCTCTCAAACTGTAGCGAACACGCGTCGTGCAGCGATATCACCGGCGGATTCGAATGCCTGTGTCGCCCCGGCTACGAAGGCGACGGGGTGGTGTGCACCGATATCGACGAGTGCCAAGCAAAGCCGCCGCCCTGCCGTACTGACCAGGTTTGCAACAACACCGTCGGCGCATCCGAGTGCTCGTGCCCTTTGGGGCTGTCTGACGCTGAAGATGGCTTGGGCTGCCGCTCTGTGTGCGGAGACAACTTGCTCGCCCCTGAAGAGCAGTGTGATTTCCCAGCGGGGCAGTTCCAAGCGGGTTGCGTACCCCCGGAGTCGCTCGACCCCGCCACGCCACCTTGCACGCTTCAGCCTGGGTACGCTTGTGAGCGCGCCGGAACACAAACGGTATGCGCCGAACAAGCCGTCGCACCGGTGGCCCCTCCGGCGCCGACGGCTCCCGCTGAGCCCGACGTGCCAGCGAGCCTCAATTGCGACGCGGGAGGGTGCCCTCCGGAAAACGCCGGAGTCACGCCATCGGTCGCTCCCCGCTCGATCGACGCCGGCGGCTGTCAGCTGTCAGCTGTCGGCTCAAGGCCTAGCCCTCCTCAGGGCTGGCAATTGCTGCTAACCGTGTGCGCTGGGTTGATTGTTCTTGGCCGAGGTCTGCGGCGTCTTCGTTTGGCGAGCTAGGCGGCCTCGGCGCCTCGGCAGGTGTTCGCGAGACCACGAACGCCTCGCGGACGGAAAACCCGGGAACCTTCCTGCGTTGAAGTAGCTCATAAAACGACTCACGGGCGACTTCTTCGCGTTTCGTGCGAAATTTCCGAGGGGTTGGTGACCTGAAACGTCTGGAGAATTCTTTTCTGCCTCGATCTTTGACAGCAAGGTCAGAACTGCCCGAGCGGCAGTGAAAGGGGCTGTTACTGTTCACTCTAGACATGCACTTCACCCCCGCAGCCGCACAGGTCAAGCCCCGTCTGTCTTCATCGCTTGCTCTGACGAAGTCACTCATCGTCATGAGCGCCCTTCTGATCGGAGTCGCGAGTTGCTCTGGGGCCGATACGACGGCGGTGAACTTACCGGGCAACGTAGAACCCGTGCCGGGCGCACCCAGCGCCGCAGTGACGGAGCCGGGGGGCGCTGCTGCGCCGACGGACACGCCGCCCGTCGCCACGCTCCCAACCGCCGCTCCCTCCGTCAACGACCCACCGGCGATGGTCGATTCCAAAGCAACAATTGATGCGGTGTTTTTTGCGCAGACTCACGTGCAGAGACCCGACGACGAACTATTCAGGTTGGTCAGCAATCGGGCTGCGCTGATCAAAGTGCACGTGATTGCTCCTGACGCTTCCGCTTCGCCTGCGGTTTCCGTGGTCCTGGCTCTGGACGGAAAGACCGAGACGCTGACCCTAATGGGCCCAGCAACCCTGCCGCCTGCTATTGATACCAATCCGGGAACCGTGCAGCACACCGGAACGAACACCTTCACAGGAATGATTCCGAAACAATGGATCCAGCCGGGCGTGAAACTGTTGATACGCGCCGGCCAAGACACTGCGGAGTTCAACGAACTGAATATCGGCGCCCCCACGCGGGTGGTCATGAACATGTTCGACCTCCACTACTTCGCTTTCAGCGAGGGCGGCTATGCGGCAGGCTGGGAAGCTGAACTTGAGTCCAAATGGCCCGTCTCCGCGCTCGAGGTCCGCCGGGCGCCGAGCACCGTCTTTCCAGAGTTGGTGGTTCCTCCGCGAGGAGGTATCCCGGCCACGCGAATCAAAGCCAAAGCAGAATACAAGGTCAAGACTGGGCTCAACTTCGACGGCGAACAACTCACTGCATTGAAATGGAAGGGCGCTTTGAAGGACGCGGCTGGCACTGCGGGCCGTGTGAGCTTGTACTACGCCAACATCCACGGTGTGGGGGCTGGAGGCCAGGCTGGGGGCTTCGGCGGCGTCGGTAACGGAAGCAGTTTGGGTATTCTGAATCACGAGCTCGGGCACGCGCTCAGCCTCCTCCACTGGGCGAACGTCGTTGCTTACCCATACCGCGGTGATTCGTTCGGCATTGCCGCCCCAAAGAGTGTTCTCCATGTGGGACCAACCTGGGCTTTCGACCTGCGGAGCAGCACTTTCATACCGCCGACGGTCCAGGTGAACTCAGTCGGTGGCGTACCCGGGACCTGGAAGCAGGACCCAATGGCGGGAGGCGGCGTTGGGGACCAAGAAATGGGATTTCTCATGCGTCATTTCTCGGACTATTCCGTCGCCAAGATGCAGAACTACCTCGAAGGCCACGTGGTCATTTGGGACGACGCGTTGGGCAGCTACGTCGCCTGGGATGACAACCTGAAACGCTACGCGACCTTGGTGGTCAATGACGGCGTGAAGTTTGCCAATGAGCGAAATGTGGAGGTCGTCAGCGTGATGGCTGCGATCTGCGCCGCGAATCAGGATGTGAACATGGTCTATACGCCGATAGGCCCCTATACATCCGGCCTGATAGACGTCTTCGATCCAGCCAATTCCGCTGATCGCGCCAAGGCCGCTGCGGTTTTTTGTCCTGCTGCTGGCTGTGACGTGAGCCTGAGAATCGTCCAGGGCGGCGTCACCAAAACCCTCATGCTCGCAGCGCCGTGGAACCCCGCGGACGATCCGTTGACGGAGGGGAGCCTGTTCACACGGGCCGTCAATCTACCCGCAAAGGACGGCGCGGTCACCCGCGCGGAGCTGCTCTTGACGCCGGACGCGCAAATCATGGGGCTGCCTTCGGTTCCGGTCGTCTTGAACTCTTGGGCTCAGTGAACAGGGAAACAATCTATGTCTATCACGGAACATTCTAGTGGTACGCGGGCAAACAATACGATGATTTCGTGACGGCCATCCATGGCGTACTGGACGCGTTCGGGACGAAATTTCCCCAGTGGCAAGCCCAAGGTTATGAAATTGCGGGGTTCGCTTGGTTTCAGGGACACCGCGATATCGGCAGCGCCGTCCATGCGAGCCGCTACGAATACAACCTGGTCAACTATATCAAGGCGATCCGCGCAGAGTTTGAAGTCCCCAAAGCGCCGTTCGTGATCGCAACCATTGCTTTCAATGGTTGGGATCTAGCGGGCAACGGCTTGACCATTGCCGAAGGACAACTGGCCGTCAGCGGCACCACTGGGAAGTATCCGGAGTTTGCAGGCAACGTGTTGACCGTCGAGAGCCGCGACTACTGGAGAGAGGCGGCGATCTCTCCGAAAGACCAGGACTATCACTACAACTGGAACGCGGAAACCTACGTGTTGGTAGGTGAATCTCTAGGCCGCGGCATGGTGGAGCTGTTGCAGGGGTCCACTCAGCCGAGCGGCGCAGGCGGCAGCGGCGGCGACGCCAACGCACCCGGCGGCGCGGGCTTCGGCGGAGCAGGCGGCGCCGTCCCAGCACCGGTTGTTGAGCCCCCTGTCGTAGGTGGAGGAGCAGGCGGCAACGCAGGGGCCGGGGGCGGAGGCGACCTCGACCCGCCCGGTAACAACGTGGCTACTGGGTTGAACGGCAACACCGCCGGCGCCATAAACGGCAACAACACGGAGAGTGACACCACTGCAGCACAGTCCGCTGCGGGTTGTTCTTCCGCCGGTGCTCCTACTCCCCAGCGGGCTGGTCTCGGGTCGTGGCTGTTGCTACTCGGACTTGCGGCGCAATTCAAACGTCGACGAACAGCCCTTTCTGGCGACGACAGGCGTACTCTTTAGTGAACGAAGCCACCCGGTCGCCGGCTAAAAATGCCCGCAAACGGTCGCTGCGGCTTGGCAGGCGCTCACAGAGTCTGAGGCGCTCACGACGGGCTGAAGACTCTTCCGACCGGACGCATTACGACATTCGCAAGACCAGGCGCTTTCCTCCGGCGGGAGTCCTGGTTCAGGTTCAACTCCGGGTGCCCCAGCGAAACAGAGGGCTTGTCGGAACGCGACCGAGTAGATGTCGGTTCCGCTTTGGGTCGTTCCCTCAACGCGGCACGCGTGAACGATGCGGCAGTCGTTTTGGGACGCAACCGTCTCGTTGATCTCGCATGAGGCAGTGCCGACCGGCGTGAGAGCAGCCTCTTCACAAATCTCAAGCGCTTGCCTGCAGGCGTCACGCGGCTGGGCGGAGGTCTCGAATACGAAAGAGCGATCGGCGGGGGTACCGAAACAACCACAGCTCCAAGTACCGACTTGGTCGTTGCAATGCACGCCGTTGGAAGTGACGGTGCTAATCATTACCCCAGAGACAGTCTGCACGACGTGGGAGCACTCGCGATCGGCATCGCAGGAGCCCTTGCCGGTGCTCTCGTGGCGCAGTGCACAGCTCGGCGGGGCCGCGGGATCGATGGTTGGGCTGTCACACTCGGCCGCCACGACCTCGCACGCCCGCATCGCAGAGACCCCGCTCAGTCTTAGCTCAGCGTATCCCCGCTTGTTGTCGCAGGAGCAATTCGCTTCACCACCCGCCATTTCGCAGCGGCCTATAATGTAGCTCTCAGCGCAGGTCAGTTCGATTGAGCATTCGTTCTCCGTTGCCTGTGATCTGATAACAGTGCAGCGATCGGAGATCTTGGGGTCCTCGGCCGTTCCCGGCATCATCGTCGGCGCAGGCGGCGGAACAACCGGTGCCGTTGGCGGGGGAGGAGGCCTGATGGGAGGCGGAGGGGGCTGAATCGATCCAGACCCGGCTTCTCCGCCGGCGGCGCCGATCCCCGGGGGCCCGCTGCCACCACCCACGCCGCCTGGAACCGCTCCCGAGGCGACGACGTCCGGAGCGTCGTCGCGCTCAGCATCCGAAGCGGTATCGCTCGGAATGGACGCGTCCGGGACGAGCCCCGGCGCGCCTTCTCGGTCGATAGCAAGCTCGCCACGAGCGCCGCACGCAACCACCCACGCCGTGACTGTACCCAACAAGACTACGCTCAAGAATCTCAGGGTCTCATCCTCCGGTTAGGCCGATTGCGGAGCCTAGTGGACGCGATACTCGGCCCCTACACCCAAACATTGCTAGGCTCCGGCCCCACTGAAAACTTCCTTGGGATCCGAGGTCGCGCTGCGGCTTTTCACAGTTGCACCGTGACTCGACAAGCGCGCTGTACGCAAGCCCTCTGGCCCGGAAAGAAGGAAATCGAAACGCCCCCACCCGCTCCAGGAGACCCAAGGGGTTCACGGATGTTCTCCCTTGGTCCCCCCACTGCTACTTCCAGTAATTTCGAAATGGGCTTGCTGAGCCTATTCGAGAATGTTAGAAGCTTCGCGTGTCGTCGAAGCTTGAACGCCATGCTGAGCAGTTGGCCGCCTTGGGCCACCCCGTACGGCTGGCAGTCTTGCGCTTCGTTGTGCAGGGCGGTGACAACGGCCTTGCAGCTGGAGAAATTCAAAGCCAAGTCGACTTGCCTGCCTCGACGCTGAGCCATCACCTCAAGCGCTTGGTCGACGCGGGGCTGCTCGTCTGCCGCCCCGAGGGTACGTTTCACTACTACGCTGCCGAGTTTAAGACGCTGCGCGAGGTGACTGACTACGTGTGGGAAGACTGCTGCAAGCGCGGCAAGTCCACGTGCTGCTGACTCTTGTGTTGTTATGTCGATCGATAGGGAACGAGACGTTGCGATGAAACCCATGAAACCCTCCCTCGGCCAGCGAGCGACGGCTGAAGCCCTGGGCACGGCCTTCCTGCTTGCGACCGTGGTCGGCTCCGGGATTATGGGTGAGCGGCTCAGCGGCGGAAATGTCGCGCTTGCGCTGCTCGCAAATAGCATCGCCACGGGCGCGGGCTTGATCGCGCTGATTCTCACGTTTGGACCTATTTCGGGTGCTCATTTCAATCCAGCCGTGACGCTGGCAGACGCCACCCAAGGCGGCCTTCCGTGGAGAGACGTACCGGCGTACGTCGTCGGGCAAGTGCTGGGCGCGTTCGTCGGTGTCGCCGTCGCCCACGTCATGTTCAGCGAACCCGTGTTTTCGGCGTCGACTCATGTCCGCGCCGGCGCGGCGCAGCTCGTGAGTGAGTTCGTGGCCACGTTTGGTCTGCTCGCCGTCATCTGGAGCAACGCGCGTCGCCGCCCGTCGGTGACTCCATTCGCTGTGGGTGCTTACATCGCAGCTGCCTACTGGTTCACGTCGTCGACCTCGTTTGCAAACCCGGCCGTGACGCTCGCCAGAGCCGTCAGCGATACGTTCGCTGGCATTCGTCCTGTGGACGTTCCTGGCTTCGTGGGCGCCCAACTCGTCGGAGCGGGAGCCGCCACTGCGGTCTTTCGCTGGCTCGTCCCGATCATTGAAACCAACGTCACTACCCAGGTTGATTCTTGAGATGGCATACGTACTGTTCGCTTGTATTCACAATGCAGGTCGCTCCCAGATGGCGGCCGCGTGGTTCAATCAGCTGGTCGATCCGGCCAAAGCCACCGGCATCTCAGCGGGCACCGAACCGGGCACACAAGTCCATCCCGAGGTCGTCGCCGCCATGAAAGAGGTCGGCGTCGATCTATCCACGGGCAAGCCTCGGTTCCTCTCCGACGACTTGGCCAAGACGGCGTCGCTGCTGATCACCATGGGCTGCGGCGAAGCGTGCCCTCACGTGCCGGGCCTGCGTCGCGAAGATTGGCCCTTAGAAGATCCGAAGGGAAAGCCAGTTGAACGCGTGCGCGAGATCCGCGACGACATCCGCGGCCGGGTCGTCAAGCTCCTGCGCGAACAGGGTTGGGAATGCAAAGCGCCGTGACCCGCGAGCCTACCGCACACAAGCCCCGGCTCCTCTTCCTGTACGGCTCATTGCGCCAACGCTCCTACAGCCGCCTGCTCGCCGAGGAGGCGGCTCGGATCATCACGGACCTGGGTGCCGAGGTGCGTTTCTATGATCCCTTCGAGCTTCCCATGTGCGACAGCGTGCCTGCGGAACATCCGAAGGTGGTCGAGCTGCGCGCGCTCAGCGACTGGTCGGAAGGGCAAGTTTGGTCGTCTCCCGAGAGACACGGCGCCGTCACGGCCGTGCTGAAGAATCAGATCGATTGGCTGCCGCTCAACAGCGGCGCCGTGCGCCCGACCCAAGGCCGCACGCTAGCCGTTATGCAAGTCAGCGGGGGGTCGCAGTCGTTCAACGCTGTGAACTCACTGCGGCTGCTCGGTCGATGGATGCGCATGTTCACCATCCCCAACCAATCGTCGGTACCCAAGGCCTACGAGCAGTTCGATGAGGACGGCCGAATGAAGGACTCCTCCTATCGCGACCGCGTCATCGACGTGATGGAGGAGCTCTACAAGTTCACCGTGCTACTCCGCGACCACGTTGACGATCTGACTGATCGTCACAGCGAGCGCAAAGAAGCGGCGGTGAAGCTTGCCGCGGAACTCGTCGCCCAAGCCACCGCCTGAGAGGCTCTCACAGGCGCAGAGGCCGGCTGGCGGAGGGGCGGGCTGGCGGAGAGGCGGGCTGGCGGAGAGGCGGGCTGGCGGAGAGGCGGGCTCAGCTCCGGATTTCAAGGCACCCGGCCTGGTCAAGAATGCTCGCACGTACATCCGTGGCGCGCAGGGACCTCGTATTTGTCGGTGTGAGGAACGAGCCCCCCGACATCAAGCGAGAGGAACTCAAAGCGATACGGATACGGCTAAATGCAACGGTTTGCGAGTGATGGTAGCAATCGCGACTATCCTGGCAGATGACGGGATCCAACGAGTGCACGCGGCAAACGGTGCCTCGCAGACGAGCGAAGATCGCCCTTCGACGTACTGGCAGCCAGGTGCCTCGAGCGAACCTTTTGGTTTAAGGGGGAAGCAGCCAGCTGCCCTAGCTCAAACCTTTCGTTTCGGGAGACCGGGTTCCTGAGGAGCCTCGAAATCTCCAGCAAGGGCGGTTGGGCTGCGCTTTCGCAGCTCCATCTCTCAAAGGCTCTCCTCGTGCATGGCGGTATACGAGCCTTCCGTGTCAGGGGATGAGCAGCCAAATTCGGCCGAATTCCCGGAGGCTGACGCTTTCGATGCGGGAGGTCAGTGGGCTGCCGCGTTGTGTCGTCCGGGAGCCTGATATCAGACACGATTCGTTAGATTTCTACCAGCTGTTCGGCACGAGTTCGACACGCTGTCGCTACTAACGCCGGGCGTTGACCCTGACACTCGGACGGAGATACACCCACTGATTCATGAAGCGTCGCCCATTGTCCACACGGTTTCGATACTTGGTCGCTGCGCTTGGGTGGGTGTTGTGCTCCTGGCTTTCCGCCTGCGGCGGCCCCGCGTTTACTGGGACTGATGAGCCGACCACGAATGACGCCGGTCTACCCAACGATGATGTCCGTCTGCCCAACGATGACGTGGAAGACGACGATGTTCCCCCGCCTGACGACACCGACGACACCGACGACACCGACGACACCGACGACACCGACGACACCGATGCGGGCGGTCGAGGCGGAGCTTCGTCGATGCCTGACGGCGGCCGCGGTGGTGAACCGCCAATGTCCCCTAACGGCGCCGATTGCAAATCCGCAGACGACTGTGGCTCCGGAAATTGCGCTGATGGCGTGTGCTGCGAGACCGCCTGTACCGACCAATGCAGCGCCTGCAGTGAACCGGGCAGCGCGGGCCAGTGTGTCCCTGTCCAGGGGAAGCCCCGTGGCGACCGCGACGCGTGTGAGATGGGCTCAGTGTGCTTCGAGGACTCGTGCCAAGACCCTAAGGTAATTCCGGAACTCGACGCCACTCTGGCGGGCCTGCAAATCCTGGGCGGTACCGTTAAGCAGGCGTTTGACCCGGCGGTGCATTCATATGCCGTGACCTACTCAGTGCTCGGGGTCGGCGCGTCGATTTCTGCGACTGTCGCAAGTGACCTCCTGAAGCTAGAGATCGACGGAACCGCGGTGACGTCCGGTGAGGAAAAGCATATTTCTTTGGACGACAAGGGTGCGAAGTCGGAGATCACCGTCACTGCGCCGAGCGGAGACGCGACGACCTACCTGGTTGAGTTCACTCAATCGACGACCCCTCAGCACACCTACATAAAGGCCAGCAACCCTCGGGTCTACGCCGGCTTCGGGAGCGCCATCGCGGTTGACGCGGGTCAGGTGCTGGTGGGGGCCCCCGGGGAGACTTCTGGCAACGCGAAGGACCCGCGCGACACGAGTAGCGCCAAAGCCGGGGCGGTGTACGTCTTTGGTCGGGGCGGCGCATGGGCCCAGTCTGACTACCTGAAGGCGCCTGAGCCTGCCGCCTGCAGCTACTTTGGAGCAGCGCTTGCTGTTTCCGGGAACTTGCTGGCAATCGGGGCGCCGGGTACCGCCGCGCGAGGGGATATCGCCCACATAGATGACGACGCCGCGGCTCAGTGCCTTGGGGGCAATCGAAAGGGTGAAGTCTTGATCTTCCAGCGCGGCGCCGACGGGCACTGGACGTTCCTTAGCCGCGTGACGCCCCCCAGCGCCGCCGGCCACGAACGCGCCTTCGGACAAGCTTTGGACCTCGTTGGCGACACTTTGGTGGTGGGCTCCAATAACCCTAGAGGCGAGACTGGCGTCAGCGCCAGCGCCAGCGATGTTGAAGGTGGCAATACAGGCGCCGCCTACGTCTTTCGAACGACGGACCAGGGCGCCAACTGGGCGCTCGAAGCGTTCATCAAGGCGCCCAGTGCCAAT
>JBDKJZ010000029.1:0-21367 GCA_039796375.1 Pseudomonadota bacterium | reverse complement strand
CAAGCGTTGCTGAACATCATCAAGAATGCGACAGAGGCCGTGGGCGATGGTGGCAGTGTGCTGGTTGAGAGCGCCGATGTCGGAGAGGCAGTCCGAGTCACGATCAGCGACAACGGACCTGGTATTCCTGAGCACGTGATGGGTAGGATATTCGAACCTTTTTTCACCACGAAAGAAGTGGGGCTGGGCACTGGGTTGGGCCTGTCCATAAGTCGCGAGGTTATCGAACACCACGGAGGTCATATCCGCGTCGAGAACCAGACTTCCTCCGGTGCTCGGTTCACCATCTCTTTACCCAAAAGAGACTCTCGGTCTGTGGTGCCCCGGACCAGGACGTACTCAGAGCCCCCGGGTATGGCGCGTGTCAACGACGGAGGTTACGCGTTGTGAGCACCGCGATGGACGCAAGTGGACCTGGGGCGAAGCTACCCAAGGTTCTCGTTGTAGATGACGAGGCGGGAAATCTATTTACCTTCCAACGCGCGCTCAGGCGAGACTTCGAGATACTCATGGCATCTAGCGGTGAGGAAGCACTCCGTATCCTAGCGATGCAAGAAGTTGACGTGTTGGTGGCCGATTACGCCATGCCCCACATGGACGGTAGAGAACTCTTGAAAAGGGCACGCGAGCGACATCCGAACATTCCCTGCATATTTGTGACCGCTTACGCGGAACTGGATTCGGTGCGGGAGACCGCGCGACAAAACGGCGTCGTGAAAGTGCTCATGAAGCCTTGGGACAAGGAGACGCTCACGCATTGGCTGAATCACTGTGCGAGCATGAACAGCATGCGCCGATCAGTCGATCGCTTGCGCAACGTCACCGGTAGCACCAAGTGACGCCCACGTAGTCTACCGGATCGACGCCAGCTCCCGGCGGAGCCTTCAGGGAAGTTTAGCCCCCATAAGGATCGGACCGGTCGCATCATGCGAACCTTCGCCGCCGAAGCGACCGCGGGTTAATGCCGTCGCGGCTTACGGTTTCAACCTGCACTTTTCGTCTGGCTGCGGCGACCACACATCCCTCAAGCGGTGATCTGGGCGCTTCTTCCGAGCGCGAGCTGGTGGCTCACGAACTCGCTGCGGCTCCACCGCGGCTCAGGCGACTGCCTGGCTCACGAGCCCGGCGGCAATGGATCAGTGTTAGGCTGCCCCTGAAGTGCCTCCCGTGCCCACGGATCTGGCACTGGTCCCGATCGTCCTCAACCCTAAGGATCGACCGCTACGCTCACGCTCACGGGATCCTAGAAGAGGCGATGCTCGGCGACTGGGCTCCCAGGCACGAGTCGATTCCCGAGCTTGCCGTGATCGCCCTCGGAGACACTCCGGAAGAAACAATTGTCCAACAATTGTCCAAGAACGAAAGAGGGCCGCCCCCCTGAGGAACGACCCGTCTTCATTTTCTTCAAGCCTTACCGGCTTGTGCGCGAGAGAGGACTCGAACCTCCACGTGTTACCACGCTGGAACCTAAATCCAGTGCGTCTGCCAATTCCGCCACTCGCGCGAAAGGTCCGGCACCATAGCGGCGCGAGCTGCGGGGTGCAAGCCCTGCGTTTTAGGGTTCAGTGCGGGTACCGGCTTCGGAATCCGCCGTCGACCGCTGCGTCGCCTGCCTCGTGAGTGCTAGCGCGTCGCGGGGCGCAAGTGCTGGCGGAGGGGCGGCGTCCTTGGGGGAGGCTTCCCAGCGCGGCCTGAGGTGTACACGAAGCACGTCCTGGACCAAACCGAGATGAGCGCAGTGGTCTGCGGTCCCGCTGCCACGAAAGCCCCGCACATGGAGGTTCCCTTGGCTGAACGTGGAGAGCCGCTCGAGGCCCCAAGGGTCTGAGGTGCTGGCCAGAGCAGCGCTCAGCTTTCCTCCGACTTTCCAAACCAGGTAGCGCGCGGTCTCCGTCGTCGAGGCGTAGCCTGGGGTGGGGATTGAGGAATGACTGACAAACATGAATTTCTGTCCGTTGGCGGCTTGAGCTGCGAACCTCGCGAACGGTTCAAGTCGCACCTTGTCGAGCGACCTCTCGGTATAACCGGCGTGCAGCCCATCAAGCAGCACAACTGAGTCGACGATTTCAAGCGCGAAGGGTTGATCGAGTAGCCTCTCAATCGCGCCGTAGCCGGCGCTCCAGGCGCTCAACCCGACCTCCCTAACCCGGGCCCCAGCCACACCGCTCCGCTTGGCGACTTCTTGCTCTACGGCTAGAACCAACTGCCTAAACGTACGGGGGTCCGAAAACGCTTCCGAGTAGGAACTTGAGTCGATGCCGACGTCAATCGCGACTAACACGGTGGTGTTCATCGCCTGGACCCATTCTTTGCGCAGCGGCTCTCTTCCGTGGAAGTGGAACACCACGTCGAAGCTCTTGTCAGCGGGGAGCGTGAGTCGCGTGGGTGCAAGCAGGTGCGCCATGGGCGCTACTTGTATCCATTTGGTGTAGTTGCCGAACCCGCTGTCTGGGGCCGAGCAAGGGAAGAACCCACCGCGCGAGGCGTCGGACTTTTCGCCTTGAGCGGACTTGGGAGGCTGCTCTAGGACCCACTCTGGAGCTTGCTCGTCCAATGAGCTTGGGGCTGGGGAATCGCTTGGGTCCGAGTAAAGAGCTTCAGCGTTCCGAAGCGCATCTCGAGTCACGTGGGTGTAGATGCGCCCAGACTTATCGGGCGCGGGTGCCGCGGGTGCCGCGAGCTGCTGCTTCTCCGGCAGCGAGCGCAGACCTACCTCTTGGGCAGCGGCCTCCTTGGGTCCAGTCGGCTTGACCTCGACGGCACTTGAACCCTCAGGAATGCTGAGCGTTTGGCCAGTGACAATTGTGTCTGAGGCGAGTTTATTGGCGCTCTTGAGTGAGTCGACGCTCACTCTGTAGTGGTCGGCGAGACTCCACAGCGAATCCCCCACCCCGACCCGGTGAGTGCGGGCTTGCGCCTCGTACGTGCCCGAGAGCGCGCTGAGCAAGACCAGAGTTGCGGGAATGAGTCGGCGTCGGTCTGGCATGGATCTGGCCCTACATGTCGCCTGACCCGGCGGATGGGCAAATTTTGCGGTTCACCGGTGCGGATCTCCCTGTGCACGCGCCTCTCGGTCGGTATAAGGCCCGACCCCATAACTGAGCCTGACCAATGAGATCGCTGCGCAACGTACATGTCGAGAGTGTCCACCCCCTGATCCCCCCGGTGATCTTGATGGAGGAGCTGCCTGTCGGGAGTAACGCCGAGGCCACAGTTGCGGCCGGACGCGATGGTGTGATCGAGATCATCGAAGGCAGGAGCGACCGATTCCTCGTAGTCGTTGGTCCGTGCTCGATTCATGACCCCGGGGCGGCCCTGGAATACGCGGCTAAGCTCAGCGAGACAGCGGCTACGCTGAAAGAGGAACTGCTAGTTGTGATGCGGGTGTACTTTGAGAAGCCGCGCACCACGGTAGGGTGGAAAGGGCTGATCAACGATCCGGATTTGGATGGCGCGTTCAGAATCAATCAGGGCCTGCGCCGTGCTCGAAAGCTGCTGATCGAGCTCAACGAAATGGGTATTCCCTGTGCCACCGAGTTTCTAGATCCGATCACGCCCCAGTTCTACTCAGAGCTCATCAGCTGGGGGGCGATTGGTGCGCGGACCACGGAGAGCCAGACCCACCGTGAGCTCGCGTCCGGGTTATCAGCGCCGATAGGTTTCAAGAATGGCACGAGCGGAGACGTTCAAATCGCGGTCGACGCGGTTCGGGCGAGCTCAATGCCGCACCGCTTTGTCGGCGTAACCGAGCAAGGCCTGGCGGCCATTGTCAGGACCCAGGGCAACCCGCATGGGCACGTGATCTTGAGGGGCGGGGCGAACGGACCAAACTTTGCGTCAGAGCACGTGACCGAGACCGGTGACCGCCTGAAGGCTGCAGGAGCCCGGGCATGCGTCATGGTCGATTGCAGTCACGGCAACAGTAACAAGGATTACCGAGTTCAACCTCAAGTCGCAGCAGCGCTGGCGACACAGATCACTGACCGCCAGCCCTACTTGATCGGCGCGATGCTTGAGAGCCATTTGGTTGCAGGGAACCAGAGCCTCAAGGACCCCAAGAACCTCGTCTACGGCCAGAGCATCACAGACGCCTGCCTCGGTTGGGACGAGACCCAACCGGTGTTACATCAGCTCGCAGCTGCGGTGCGCCAGCGCCGGCAGTCCTGACAGCTAGCGCGCACGCAACCGATAGTAGGTTAGCTCAAGCGGGCTCGGTCCCGAGTCGTCTGCGCGCGGGCTCTTGTTTTTCTTTGCTGACTGAACCGCGCGTTCTAGCTCCAAGACGAGGGCCGTGTCTCCTGGTTTCGCCAGCTGTTCAATCGCTCGGGCGAGCGTCGCTTGAACCGCTGGGTCCTCCACGCTGGCCGCGACCTTGAGCAACAGAGCTCCGCTCGCGTTGCTCCCCAAGATCCCGATCATGACGGCGCTCTTGGTCGCGATTATTGATCGCTCCCCCGTCTGATCCTCAGGAGTCGCCACGTGCTTCATATAACAGCTCACTTCGTTGCCACAGCTGGTCGCGAGTGCCCGAGCGTGTTCGAAGGCGGGCGTGCCAGTCCGTCCGCCGACTAGCTGCGCAACCCCGTACGCCTCTTTGGCGTCCTCGGCCGTAACCAAGTGACCCATGGCAACGACCAGCGAGCGCTGCAAGTCGCCTTTTCGAGAACCCTTGCCCGGCGCCGCTTCAGCGCGCTGTCCCAGCCACGGGACGAGCTCGCTGTTGAACCAGAAAGGGGCCCCTTCTGCGAGGACTTCTAGCGCGCTCTCTCCACCCGGCAAGGTCGTGTCCAGTGTGGTGGTCAAGTAGGTCTTCTTCCACAGCTCGAGCGAGGCCGCGTCGGGTGGGAGCTGATTTAGCGCCTGGGCCAGCAACGCACGGCTGACTCTGTCGCTGGTTTGGTCCCAGGCTTGTATCAGGGCATCTCGGCTCCGAGGAGTGCCGAGCTTTCCGAGCAGATCTGCGGCAAAGAAGATGTGAGGTTCCTTCACCTCCGGTTCGGCGAGCTTGCTCATGTCGACAAGTTCCCGATCCGCCGCAGTCAGCAGCGTCTCTGCGACGAGCGCGGACGCTCTGCCCAGCTTGATGAGCGAAACCTCAGCCTGCGCGTGGACGTCTCGCTTGGTTTTGTCTAGCCTGGCCAGGAAGAGCGGGCGGGCTGCGCTGTCGTCCCGCAAGTCACCTAAGAGTTCGGCGGCCGTTGTCTGCCAGAACAGCTGGTTCTGAAAGCTGCGCACCGCGGGCTTGTCGTTGAAGCTCTCGGGCCGAGCGATTGGGGCACGAAGTTTCTGGATAAGCAGAGTTGACCAACTACTTGTGCTGTTGTTCAACATGGCGCCCCGCAAGTGCGTCCCGAAGCGAAGTCCGTGTTTCTCGCTCATATCGACGTGTTCGAAGGCGCTGAGAAGTGCGGCGCGTAGGCGGTCGTCTTTGTGGGTCTGGGCCGCACGACAAGCCCAAATGGCTTCGTCCACTCCGTCACCGGTCATGGCGTAGTGCAGAATGGCCTTGGCATGAGCCGGTACCGTCTGCGGATCGTCAAACGATACCAGCAAGTTGATTAGCGCCAGGCGTGTCTTTGGGCTGAGCTCTGCGTGCCCAGCCGTGTAGGCCGAAGTCAGCGCCGAGACATACTTGGAGACGAAGGCACGGGCCGGCACGGTCCTTGTCCCGTTGGCCGCGATCCGATCAAACTGGCTGATGAGCTCGCCAACAGCCCTCTCGCGGGTGGCCGCTTGTTCAAGATCCGGGACGCGCTCTGGACTCGCATCGTTGGTCCCGGTCGCGTTTGTGCCTGGCGAAACCACTGTCGGCTCAGACGCTGCAGGTGAGCTGTCCTCATCGACCGCATGGGTGTCTGGAGAGCGCACCTCAGCGCCCGGTCCGCAAGAAATCCAGAGACTACAAAGAAGACCGAGCAGAGCCCAGGCCGTACACCGGCCGCCGAGTGTTACCATGGGCGCACTTTACTGAACCTCCGGCGGCATCACCAGTATTGCGCCCAGGGGATCTGGTCGTTCTGTCGGAGGCCTGGAGTCCGAAATCATGCCCACATCAAACGATATCAATCCCACCGTTACTGGCTCGGCGCTCTCCCGGCAGGCCATCTACGATCAGGATCTCCGAGTCTGGGCCTATGAGCTTCGATACGTGGTGCCCAATTCCGAGGACGGACCCCTCAGCGTCACCTCGGACGATTCGACGAGCTCGGTCGTCCTGAGCGCGTTTGCTGAGTTCGGGCTGAGTCGTGTCGTGGGGTCGAAGCAAGCGTTCATCTACGCTAGCGTCAAGACCATCACTGGAGAGATGGCTCTGCCCATCCCTTCACAGCGCGTTACCCTCGAGCTGCGCGACTATGAGTACAGCATCGAAGAATTGGTACCCGCCCTGCAAGCCCGCAAGCGAGAAGGTTTCTCGCTGGCGCTAACGGACTTTGTGTACACGGACGACGTTGATCCACTACTTGAGTTGGTGGACTACGTGAAGCTCAACTTCCCCCGGCTCGGCGAGCAGGGACTGCTGGAGCACTCAGCGCTCTTGAAGCGCTTTGACGTCAAAGCGGTGGTCACCGGCCTGCAGACTTCCGAGCAGGTGCTGGCGTGCTCTGCCATGGGGTATTCGTACTTTCAGGGGGACTTCCTCTTCAAGCCCCAGCTGCTCAAGCGCAAAGAGCTGCCAGCGAGCTTCGTTGTCGTCAGTGATCTCCTAGTCAAACTTCAAAATCCCGACGTCACGTTCAAAGAGATTGAGGAGGTGATCAAGAAGGACGCAGCGCTGACTGTTGCGGTGCTGAAGTTCCTTAACTCCTCCGCCTACTCTCTTCGTCAAGAGGTCTCGAGTGTCGCGCAGGCGGTGTCGTTCTTGGGGCTGAACGAGTTCATGAAATGGACACTCTTGGTGGTGTTGTCGGCGCGCTTCGAAAAGCCCACTGAAATCCTGACAACAGCGCGGATCCGCGCACGGACGTGCGAAATCTACGCGAAGCGCCGCCGCGGTGTGTCGCCCGCGACGGCTTTCATGGTCGGTCTGTTGAGCGTACTCGACGCGATCTTGGATCGCCCCATGAGCGAGCTGCTTGAAGAACTCCCAGTGACGCCCGAGGTTAGGTCCGCCATTCTTGAGTTCTCAGGGCCGGCGGGTGAAATCTTGGAGAAGGTCGTGACTCGCGAGCAGTGCTTCTTGGACATCGACTCTGAAGAGCAAGAAGCGTTGACCGCCGCCTGGCTAGAAGCTGTCGAGTGGGCAGAGGGAAATATTTTTGGCTAATGCGAAGTCGGGCCCGGCGCGGGGTTGAAACATCCACCGTCAGGGTCGGGGCTCGCGATCGTTATGGAGCGTGTTGTCGCGCAGCCTCGCGGCGCGACCGGTGTGCCGCTGCGGGCAACGTTTCAAAAGCGAACACGCTCGGTGGTCTGGTAGAATCAGTTTTGACAAGTGTAGGTGCGAGGGTGCATATGTATGGGCATCATGATGCCCTCTTCATCGCGTGGCCCCTCGGAGGAACCCTTGGACCTAACCACCGTGATGGTCTTCACTGTCGCGGCCCTTGGGTTAGGGGGCTACTCGCTCTTCTCGCTGTTATCGCTTCTGGCGCGGTGAGAGCACGAGCGACAGCTGGTCGTCCACTTCGAGCGGCTGTTTATCGAGCAGGATGATGTCCCACAGCCGGAAGGTCTGAGCGATCACGTGGTCGAGTTGCCAAGTGCCTGAGTTCACCACGCCTCCTCGGCGGGCCATCGGTAGCAGCTGACCCGATATCGGTAGACAATAGGCGGCTAACTCAGAGCCCTGCAGCAGATGGAGCACCCCTTCCGAGAACCCGCTGCCAGCGTAGACGATCACGCCTGGGATTCGTTGGGCGGCCAGATCGTTGAGCGCATAGGGGATCTTCTCATCCGCGGTCCCCGAACTGTCCTGGTACTTACACTCCACTGCGAGCGCCTCACCCTGCGCGGACACTACTAGGAGGTCGACGCGCCGCTGCTTGCCCAGAATGGAGGTGCCGAGATACACCTCGTCGTAAACCTTGAGTCCGAGAGGGCCAAAGGCCGTGACGATGTAGCGCCCCACGGCGCGCTTGTATTCATTGCCGGTCATGGCGCTCAGGCGTCATATCAGTTGTCTCTGGGCGACTTGTCGAGAACTATAGAGCGATCCATCGGCCCGGCCGAGAGGCGCAAGCCGTTCACTCACCAGGCGCAGAGACTCATCGCTGATGTCGTTGCCCATGAAGCCTCGCCCTAGCTTCAGCGCGGCTTCGCCCGCTGAGCCTGAGCCCATAAACGGATCACAGACGACCTCACCGGGTTGGGTGCTCTGACGGATCAAGACCTCACTGACCCCCGATGGCTTCTCAGTGGGGTAACCGTTGAAAACGCGTGAGCAAGGGATGATATCCGGCTGGCCCAAGTCGTTGAGCTTGCGTTTGCCCTTCTCGAAAAAGAGCACGAACTCGTAACGAGAGCGGTAGTGATATCCCATACCGATCTTTTGTTTATCCCAGACGAGTGGCTTCCAAAACTTGAAGCCGTGCTGCTCAGCGATCGGTTTGGCGACGAACATCGTTTCCGCGTCGCAGAATAGGTACAGGTGACGGTGTTTCTTCAGCACCCGGTACGACTCGCGAAACAAGTCAGGGAAGCGGGTGTTCGGAAAAATGCTGAACCAAGCGTTGCTTGAGGATTTGCTTTGGCTGAGTCGCGTCGTGGTGCCAATGGCTCGGTGCTTCTCAAGAGATTCGTAGGGGGGATCGGTCACGATCAGATCGAGGCTCTCGCTCTGCAGCCCACCTAGGTAGCTGACCGCATCTTGGCAACGCAAATCAAACGGGGAGGTGCCCGTTTCCGCGCGGTGTCGGGTCGCGTCCGAAGGTTGCGGAACGTCGTCGTTCGCGGGGACCATTAGCCCCAGGGTACTGGGATCGAAGGCTACGTCACTCATGAATAGGAGGCATACCACTGACCGCTCGTGCAGTCAGCTGTCATCTGTTCAGGTACGGACACGGAATGTCCGCTCCTGCTGACGGCTTGTGACGAAGCGCTGCGAAAGCACCTGGAGAACGCGAGTAGCCTTCGGGCGGAAGGCAGAGTGACGTCCGTGACGGGCCTTGCGATTCGGGTTGAACTCCCCGGGGCACGGATCGGTGACGTGATCCAGGTCCGGCGTCGAGGCGAACCCCTCTCGGCCGAAGTGGTCGGTTTCGCTGCGGGCCAAGTGATCGCCATGCCACTCGGAACTCTCGAAGGTGTCGGTCCTGACGATCCGGTGACCTCCAATGGTGAGCCCATGCGCGTGTATGCGGGAGACGCGCTGCTCGGTCGGGTTCTCGATGGCTTTGGCCGTCCATGTGATGGTCGGGACTTGCCGATCGGGAAGTTGATTCAAGTCCCGGTTGAGTGTTCTCCGCCTTCTGCCCTGGCGAGACGACCAGTAACGGTTGCTCTTCCTACCGGAGTCTCAGTCATTGATGGGCTACTGACCGTCGGTGAAGGCCAGCGTGTGGGGTTGTTTGCCGGCTCCGGCGTCGGCAAGAGCACTCTGCTCGGGGCGATCGCGCAGAGTGTCGCCGCAGACGTTGTTGTTTTGGCGCTGGTTGGAGAGCGCGGTCGTGAAGTCGGCGAGTTCATGAGCGAGTGCTTGGGCGAGGCCCTTTCCCGTTCGGTCGTCGTTGTCGCTACCAGTGACGCACCCGCCCTAGAACGGTTGAAGGCGGCGCTTACGGCGACGGCTATCGCTGAACACTTCCGAGATCAGGGAAAGCGCGTTATGCTGCTGGTGGACTCCGTGACCCGATTTGCCCGGGCGCAGCGCGAAGTCGGCCTGGCCGCAGGTGAACCCCCAGCTCGGCGCGGTTACCCACCGAGCGTCTTCGCCGCGCTGCCACGGTTGCTTGAGCGGACTGGGCAGAGCGCCCGGGGTTCTATTACCGCGCTCTACACCGTGCTCGTCGAAGGGGGTGACATGGATGAGCCCATAGCTGACGAAGTAAGAGGTATATTGGATGGGCACATCGTGCTTGACCGCGCCATCGCTGCCCGCGGCTGTTATCCCGCGGTGGATGTGCCGAACTCTCTTTCTCGCGTGATGGGCCGCTGCGTCAGCGAAGAGCACCAGCAGGTAGCGAGCGCGGTGCGACGGCTAATAGGCACCTACGAAGCGAAGCGAGACCTGATCACGCTGGGGGCCTACAAGAGCGGCGGTGATAGAGACGTGGATCAGGCGATCGCCGCCATGCCTGCCATTCAAGCCGTGCTACAGCAACGACCGAGCCGCCCGACTCAGTTCACTGAGACAGTGCAGAAGCTGCGCGCGATTGCGGTCCAGTTCGCGAAGCAGTGAGCGGTCAATCCGGCTCAGATGAGCGCAGTTCCTTCTCAAGATCCTGAAGGAGCTGTTTGGCTTTGCGGCTCAGTTTCGTCGGGACCTGCACGCCAACAACGACCTTGAGCGAGCCGCGCATGTTCCGTTTTCCGAGCACGGGCATGCCCTGATCGCGCAGCGTGATTTCCGTGTTGGGCTGGGTGCCCGCGGGAACCTTGAAAGTCACTTCTCTATCGTCCGGCAAAGTGACGATTCGGTCCGCGCCAAGCGCAGCCTCGGCGAATGTCAGTTCATCCAGGACGAACAGGTCGTGCCCATCGCGCTTAAAACGCTCGTCCTCTTCAACTTCGACATCGACGAACAGATCCCCGGCGGGTGCGCCTCCAGGACCGGGCATCCCTTGGCCGGGGACTCGAAGTCGTTGTCCTCCCTCGATGCCCGCCGGAAAACTCACCACGACACGTCGCCGCTTCTGAACCGCGCCACGTCCACTGCACGTCTTGCAAGGGCTCTTGATGACTTGCCCGCGCCCACCACAGCGAGTGCACGTTGAGGCGAACATGATGAAGCCGCGCTGGGTGGTCATTTGCCCTGTGCCGCCGCACTGAACGCAGGGATCGGGCGTGCTGCCCTTCTCGGCGCCGCTTCCTAGGCAGCCGTCGCAAGGAGCGCTCCCCTCGACGGTCACCTCTTCCTTGGTGCCGGTCATAGCAGCTTTCAAGCTAATGGCTGCCTCTACCCGGATACTCTGCCCTCGTTCGGTCCGCTGCCTTCCGCCACCTCCACTGAAGCCGGCACCGAAGAAGTCAGAGAACATGTCCTGGAACTGGTTGAAAATATCGCCCATTCCTGCGCCGCTGAAGTCGAAGCCACCGCTCATTCCTGCGTGGCCGTAGCGGTCGTAGGTTGCCCGCTTGTCGGCATCCGAGAGCGCTGCGAACGCCTCAGTGGCCTCCTTAAACATGCGCTCCGCTTCCGCGTCGCCCTGGTTCCGGTCCGGGTGGTACTTGAGGGCCAATTTGCGATAATTGCGACGGATATCGTCCGCGCTCGCATCTCGGGCCAACTCAAGAACTTCGTAGTAGTCGCGCTTGTCGCTCATCACGTTGCTGCTGACGCTGGGCAAAAAATCCGGCCGAAGCTAAGACCTGAGATCTGCGTGTCAATGTCACGCCCAAAAATTTGTAGGAATTTCACGGGGCCCAGCCTAGGGCCTACTGCCCAGCTGGTGAAGCAGTGTGGCTTGGCGCTGGACTTCGGCTTGGGCGCGCTCCAAGTCTGCCGCGAGTTCTGGTGCTGTACCGGCTTCCTGCCGGCGAAGCTTGGTTTCCAGTTCGGTGATCGTCCATTGGGCGGCGACCAGGTCGGCTTGGCTTCGGGCTTGGGTGTTCGCGAGCGCCTCCAGCTGAGCCTCAAGCTCCTCGGTCTGGTTTCCGCTGGAGCTTTCGGCACTGACCGCTGCGCGCGCAGAAACCTGGACAGAAGCTGTACTGGTCGCATTCGGAGGTTCGACGGCGAGCGAGGGCATCGCGCGAAGATCTTCGAGTTCCATCAGCAGCTGGTCTGCGAAGGTCTCTGTCTTGGCCAAATCCGCGCTCAGGCGTGCAACTTCGGTTCCTCGCTCCCGGAGGTGGGTTTCCAGCTTCGTGAAGTCTGAGGTCAGCTCGCGATTGGACTCCCCAGCGCGTACGGCCTCGCCCTTCGCGCTCTCGAGTTGCGCGATGAGCCCAGTGACTTGCAGCTGGAGCTTTGCTAACTCCGAATGGATCTGCGCCTGCTCTCCGGAATTGGGCGTAGCGTCGCTCCGGGGGCTTGACGCTACAGGCGGAGGCGGAGGCGGAGGCGGCTGTGGCCTCGCCCTGCGCGCTTCGGCGACAACCTTCTCGTGGAGCGCAGCTTGTTCGTTCAACTCCTGGTTGGCCGCGGCCAGCGCTGCCTCAAGGTTCTTGGCCTCACCCTGGCTTTGTTTCCAGCTCTGCTGAGCTCGCTTGAACTCAGCCTGGGCGCGCTGCTCACTAGAGCGCAACTTAGCCAGCTCAGTTTGTGACTGTTCGAGTTCTGCCTGAACCTCGTCGGCTCGTGCGTCAGCGGTGGCTGCGCGCTCCTCAAGCTGCTCCGCCCAACGATCACGCTTGGCCAGCTCGTCCTGCGCTTGGCGCAGGAGCTCGCGCTCCTTGTCACCGTCGCTACGAGCAAGCGCTCTGCGCTCGTCGTTCTTTCGCCGCTCCTCATCGAGCTTGGCAGCAGCAGACCGCTGCTGCTCCGAGGCTCTTTGAGCGTTTTCCAAGGCGGACCTAGCCGCAGCTAGCTCTGCCTTGAGTCGCTCGCTCGCCGTCCGCGCATCTCGCTGCTGCTGCTCGAGTTCGCCAATCCGAGCTGTTGCTGCGTGTGCGTGCTCAGCAGCCGCTGCTGCCTCCAGCGCAGCTGCCTCCGCGACAGCAGCCCCCAAAGCCGCGCCTTCGCTTGGAGTCCGAGTCGACAACACCGCCTGTGCCGGCAGCTGAACTACCGTAAACGAGTCTGCCGAAGCTGGGAAATGACTTGCGAGCGCAACGTAGAAGTCCGGTTCTTCAGCTCCGCCGGGGACAAAGGCTGTGTCAATTGAGAAGTCATCCGCGTTCTCAGGGTTGAATTCGGCCATCGCGTAGCCGACGAACGGGGTCTGCCCCAACATGCGCACTTCATCGAACTCTGCGCTGACGAAGTCGTACAACTCGTAGTAGCTGGGCGCATCCTGGTGGGCGTGGGTTAGGAGCGGGAAAGCGGCTTCACGGTTAAGCGCAGCGATCAACGCCACGCCTCGCGCCGCTAGTGCGCGCCGGAGGCGTTTGATCAGAGCCGCGGGATCTTCGGAGCTGCGGAGATCGTCGATCAGACCGACGTCAAAGGAACCGTCACGCGCCGCGATGCCCGTCTGCCCCAAGGGGGCAAAAGAGATGTTGCGCGCTGCGCCTCGCGCCGTGGCCAAAGCGACTCGATTCGGATCTGAGTCGTAGACGTGGACGAGGCGGGCGCCCCGATCCACGAGGTGCTCAGCCAGGCCGGAGCTGCTGTCGCCGAACACGACGACCCGCCGACCCTCAATCAGACGTTCGGCGTAAGCTGCCAAGACCATGCTTGGAGAAGTGATAGCGGTGTCCATAGCGAGTCGGGGGCGCACCCTAGCCGACAAAGAGCGCGGATAACAAGGACGGATCAGGTCTCAAAACCGGCCAATTTCGGCCTGCCGCGGGTTCGGAGGCAGAAGGCCGCAAAACCCCCCGCGAGAGCCCCGTGCGGAAGGGAGCGATGCTGCATTCCGGCCCGCGCTCTGACTTACAGTAATCGGAAGTCTTGTGTAGACTTCTCCGGGCGTGCCAGACGACCCAGCCAGCTCAACGAACCTAGCGAGCGAGGCGGCGTCGTGGGGTGCGCCAAATCGACCACTCTTGGCTTTCAGGCGGGGCACGCGCTGTGGCCCAGAACCGCTGCGATGGCCCAGAAGCGCTGCAATCCGCCCGTGTCGAGAAGCCCTGGGCCCTCGCGTCCTGAGCAGGCTCAGCGGGTACGCTGGCTTCGTAACTACTGCAAAGTGAAAGACGTCAATGGACGACGAAAATGCGTTCGGAATGTTGTTTTCCTACCACGGACTGGAAGACGACGAGTACCGAAGCGATGACACGACGGACTTCGTGAATCGATTCAGCACGTTTCAGCGGGTGGTGATCAATTATGTTGCCGAGACTCCCCCCGGGACTGGTTGTTGCGCATTGGACTTGGGTCACGCGATCTATGTCGAGGTCGCCGACGGCGACCAATCTCAGAACCTCATTACCTGGCTGCGAGCGGGGAGCGAAAAACTCAAGGAGCACGACCTCCAGGTTGCGTGTTTCATCAGTCACGGGGGGCGCTGGGTTGCGCAGGCGCCAGCCGAGCTCCAGCCGAAAACTCCCGGGTCGGATGCCTCCGGGGGGCTGCGACTGATCAGCGTATCGCGCCCTAGCGAACCCTTCAGGCGAGTCCTCTACGCGGACACGGCAAGTCACGGACTCCCGGACGAAGACTCCGCGTGGGGACCTGGCGTCTACGTGGATCTCGAAGCGGTTGAGGCCCTAGGTTTGTCACTCAAGAACCGCCCGACAACACTCCACGTTGCAGGCGCCGAGTACTTCCGTGTCGGAAGGTAGGCGCCGCTCGCGACCGCTAGTCTACCGGGCCGCCATAGACACTATAGCCAGCGGTTCTTGCGATACCAATCGGCGGTGATTCGGGCGCCCGTCGCGAAGGGCACTTTGGGTTTCCAGCCCAGGTCGCGCTGTGTTTCGCTTGAATCGCAAACCCAGTGTGGCGCGTACAGCTCGTTGCACTTGTCTCGCGTCAGCATGACTGCCTTGTCGGAGAGCTTGCCGAAAACTTCAGAACCCATCGCCGCGATCTGAAGGGCCCTTCGCGGGATAGGGATCCGAACCCAGGCACGTTTGCCCATCGCTTGCTCAACGTGACCGACGAGCTCGCCCAGGGTCTCCGTCTGGCCGTCCTCGACGAAGTAAGCTGAGCCGCTGGCAACCTCTTTGTCTAGTGCTGCGATACACGCTTCGGCGCAGTCTGAAGCGTAGATGGCTGACATGCCTCGGGCCGTTGAGCCCATATAGGGCAGTATGCCTAGTTTCACCGCTTGGAAGAACACGAATACTTCCTTGTCGCGGGGACCGTATATGAGTGGAGGGCGAACAATCGTGATGGGCAGGGCGTCTTTGTTCGCGCGAGCGGCCCGCTCCGCCGCCAGCTTGCTGCGGCCGTAGTGGGTGACGGGGTTCGGTAAGGCGTCTGCGGCTACGGGTTTACCGTCCTTGCTTGGGCCGACGACCGCGAGACTCGACACAAGTACGAAACGCTTTAAGTTGGGAGCGTTTTTCTTGGCCGCGTCCAACAACTGCGCCGTCCCGGCCGCGTTCACTTCATGGAATTCGGCAGGGTTCCTGGCTTTGACGACGCCAGCGGAGTGGATCACCGCGTCCACCCCGACCATTGCGTCCGCGAGCTTGCTAGCATCGCCCAGGGCGGCGTCAAATAGTTCCACCCCGGGAAGCGTCTTCAGGAAGCTCGTGTCGCTGGAGCGTCGCACCAGTGCGCGCACGTCCACGCCGCGAGCAGATAGGAGCTCAGCGATATGCGAGCCCAGGAAACCAGAGCCGCCAGTGAGTAGAACCTTCATCGGTTTGCTTTCGTTGTGGTCAAGGCGTTAGAGCGAGACGTGAGAGTTAAACGTCCCGCTCATAGACCGCGTATTTCTTGTAGATGTGTCCGCCCATCATCTTGATCGCGGCATTCACGGGGCCGTTCTCCTCGTAGGTCCACGATAGCTCGCCCCAGCGAATACCCAGCTCTTGACCGGCGTTATTCAGCAGCGCGTAGAGATAGGCACTCAGCCCAGCGTACTTGCGCTCGTTGCGGAACTTTTTCCGAATACCAAGGATGAGCAGGCGAGCGGTTTCGGGGCGCTGGACCTTGAGGCGGAACAGGAGCTTTGGGAGCCCGAGCGGGAAAAGCTTCCCTTTGAGGTCTCGGATCGCCTCATTCACGTTCGGCAGTGCCACCGCGACAGCGGCTGGCTCGCCGTTGATAAACGCTATGCGCGTGATCTCTGGACGAATGATCAGCTTGAAATCGCTCGCAAGTTTGGCGAGCTCGGCTTCAGTGTAAGGGACGAATCCCCAGTTTTCTGACCAAGCGTCATTGAAGATGTCCATCACGATCCGTGTGTCACCTTCTACGTTCTTCATGTTCACTGTGCGAGACGTCACTTCGGGCAGGGCCTCGATGTCCTCGAGCGCCTTGCTGACGCGTCGCTTCAGATTGCCGACTTCATAGCGCCAAGCGAATAGCGTCTTGGTACGCTCGAAACCCGCCGCCGCAATCAACCCGCCCTGGTAGGCGCGATGGTGGGGCATCATGACCATGGGGGGCGTGTCAAAGCCCTCGACCAAGCAGCCCGTTTCGTCGTTGATGCTCAGCGAAAGGGGCCCCCGAATCCGTTTCATCCCGCGATCTGCGCAGAACTGACGGGCTCGAGCTAGCAGCGCTTCGGCCACGCTCGGGTCATCGATGGTATCTAGGAATCCGAAGAAGCCGGTATCGTCTCGGTGACGCGCCAAGTGTTCGCGATCAATTTGTGCGGTAATTCGACCTACGCAGAAATTGTTTCTGTGAGCGGTGAAGATCGCGCCCTCGGCATGGGCAAAGAATGGATTCTTCCGGCTCAGGCGATGCTTGATGTCCATGTCCAGCGGTCGGACATAGTTGGGGTCGTCACGGTAGATATAGTCGACCACATCCAAGAACTGCTTGAGGTCGCCCCCTAGGGGAATTTCTCGGATTTCCAGCGTCATTGGGGACTGAGCTAAGTGCGAGTGCGGGGCCCTGTCAATCTCGCAAATCAGTTAACAGGACCTTGGCCCCTGAATCGGCTTGGCGGCGTCCGTGGCCTAGGCTAGTTGCTATTTCCAACGGTCAAGATGACGCAGACAATTAGCAAGCAGTTGAAGCGTGCGGTGTATTGGGGACTCCCGCTCGTTGCGGTCGTGCTCGCGGTAGTGTTGGTGCTGCTGTGGGAGAGCTCGCGAGATTCGACGCCAGTCCAGGTCTTGGACAAGGCGCAGCAAGCGGAAGCGCTCAGGTTTGCTCGAGCGGAGCTATCGGGCGTGAGTACCTCCGTTCCGCCATCGATCCGGGGGGTCTGCGGCAAGCATGTATTCCTGGAGTTGTTTCGGCACCGGCGCACGAACTACATCTTCGGTGCGTCTGACCCCGCCCCAGACACGAAGCTATGCTTGCCTGAGGCGATCCAGGACGCGGCTCGGTCGCTGCGGGACAACAGCGACTTCGTTCGCAGCTGGAAACCCGAGCTCGAGCAGGCGCGCCTAGCCGTATCCGTACGCTCGACTCCCCTGAGATCCGTCCCTTGGAAGTACTACGGTCAGACGGGGCGCGGGGCTGCGGCCAAGAAAGGTTGGTACGTCGATGGCGCGACCTTCGAGCTGGGGATCGACGGACTGCTGCTCTCGCGAGAACACGAGGGGCAGACGCGCCGCGCTATCGTCCCGCCAATGGAAGCCATCGCAGTCGACCACGGTACTGGCGAGACCCTCATCAACCTGCGCAAGTACTCCTCCGAACACCTGCGCCGGGTAGGCGTCGAGGCTTCCCGTGAGCGGGACCAGGAGCCCGACGTTACGGTGCAAGCGTTCGAGGTTCAAACGGCCCTTGAGGCTGCTCCGGGTGAGGCTGCCGAGCCTCTAAATCCTGTCCGGGGTAACTTCGACATCGGGCGGGCGGACGCGGACGACATCTACGACACCGCGGTGCGTCAGACCGATTACTTGGTGCGCGTACTCGATGCAGAAGGGCGCTTCGACTATGAGTACTTTCCCAATACCGATCGTTCTTCAAGTGACTACAACATCGTCCGCCACGCTGGAACCACCTACAGCATTTTGCTGACTCACAGGTATTCAGGCGACAAGAAGTACTTAGATGCCGGCCTACGCGCGAAGGACTACATCGCTCGTAAGCTCGAGAACAAACCCTACGAAGCGCAGGTCTATCACACCGCGGCAGGGGGAGTCCCGGTACCCTTCCCTGAGAGCGACGGCTCAGTAACGCTGCTTGCGCTCACGGATAGCGGCGCGGCCTCGCTAGGTGCGACAGCGCTAAGTTTGCTCGCGTTTTCCGAGATCCCGAAAGAGTCACTAAGTGCTGAGGACAACAGGCGCATTGAACAGATGGTTAACTTCGTCTGGTTTCTTCAGTGTGAGTCGGGAGGCTTCTACACGGACTACGAGGAAGCGCTGAAGGGGAAGTGTCCCGATCCACAGCCGCTATTCTACCCCGGTGAAACGCTACTCGCGCTGAACGCCTTGTACCGCGTGGACGCGAAACCCCAATACTTGGAGATCGCGAGGCGCAGCGTGAAGTTTGAGCTTGAGCGTTTCTACAAAGGCGACAGCGCCGACCACTGGGTGATGCAGGCCCTGGAGTTGCTCCAGCTGAATCTACCCGCGGAGGCCGAGCAGAAGGACTGGGTCCAGGCCGGCTACGATATGGGGGTCAGCTATATCGAGCGCCAATACATGGAGGGTAGGGACTACGCGAAGGCCCCTCAGCGTCCCGAATACGTAGGGGGATACCACACCTCAATGGGGCCGCCCTACAACACGCCAGCCGGTAGCCGCTCCGAAGCCGTTGCCGGGATTCACCGGCTGATGCGCAAGGTGGGTCGAAAAGCTGATGAGGCTCGCTTCGGAGATCACGTGCTCGCTGCCGCGTGGTTCTTAACGCGCGAGACCTATCGACCGGAGAACATGTTCTACCTGGCCAATCCGGAGAAGGCACTGGGGGGGTTACGGGGCACCGTCGTCGATCAGTCGGTGCGCATTGACTTCAACCAGCATTCGCTAGTCGCAGTGTGGGGCGCCTGGGAAGTCGCGCTCGACCGCGGTGGAATCGGTTGGCCAATCCCCACAGGAAAAGAGGCAGAGGAGCTGCAGCGCAAGGCGGCTGCTGGCCAGCTGATTACCAAGTGGGGGAGGCGCGCCCCGAAGGAGTAGCCGCCCAGGGGCTCGCGAGCTGACACGCGCCAGGCCCAAGCCAATCATGCGAGCACAGCTGAGGTCCGGTGCGCTCAGCAGCGTGTCACCAATCAGATAATGCCGAACTTCTTGCCGACCTTGTGAAACGCCTCGAGCCCACGGTCAAGATGCACCCGCTCGTGGGTGGCCATGTAGCTAGTTCGCAACATGGCGTGCTTGGGCGGGACGCCGGGCGAGATGAACGGATTGGTGTAGACGTTGTGCTCTTCCAAGAGAGCTCGCCACATCATCAAGGTTCGCAGGTCCTGACGGATGTAGATCGGGATGACCGCCGTTTCGGTCTTGCCGAGCTCAAAGCCCATTCCCGCCAGTTCAGTGCGCATGTAGGTGAAGTTCTCGCGTAGCTTGTCGATGCGCCAGGGCTCCTCCTGCATGACGTCGAACGCAGCCATAGCAGCGGCGACACAGGGAGGTGCGGCGCTGGCCGCAAACATGAACGACGGCGCGAAGTGCTGGACATAGTCGAGGACCTTGCGGTCTCCGACGAGCCAGCCGCCAATGCTAGCCATGCTCTTGCTGAAAGTTCCGCCGATCAAGTCCACGTCGTCCTGGACTCCAAAGCTGTGAGCGGTGCCTCGACCCATGGGACCGATGACGCCCAGCGCGTGGGCATCATCCACGAATAGTCGCGCGCCATGTTTCTTGACGACCGGAACGATCTCATCCAAGCGGGCGATCTCACCCTCGGCGCTGAAGACGCCGTCGGTCAGAACCAGGGCGCCTTCACCGGCGTCGAGCTTGGAAAGAGCCCGATCGAGTGAGTCAGCGTCGTTGTGCTTGTACCGTACTAGCCGGCAACCGGCAGACTGACCCAAGCGCACTCCGTCATAGAGCGAAGCGTGGACGTTGCGATCGATCACCGCGACGCTGTGCTTGTTACTGAGCAGTGCAGCACACGTCGCCAGGTTGACCTGGTATCCCGTGGTGAACACCACTGCGGATTCTTTGCCCATGAAGTTCGCGATTTTCTCTTCGAACTCGTTGTGCAACTTCATCGAACCGTTGACCAGGCGCGAACCGGTCATGCTTGTGCCGAAGCGCTCAATGGCTTTTACCGCAGCCTCGCGGACCTTGGGATGGGTCGTTAGGCCCAGATAATTGTTCGAGCCGAACATGGTCACGCGGCGACCGTCGATGACAGCCTCCGGGCCATCATTTAGGTCCAACGGTCGAAAGAACGGGTACATCCCCATCTTTCGGGCGTTGTCGGCGGTGGTGAACTCTTTGGCCTTCTGAAAGACGTCACGGCCCCCGATGGACGCGAGCGAGCCTCGCTCTTTCAGCGAGGCTTGCATCGAAGTCAGGCTCTCGGTGTTCTCATCAACGCTGTTGACTCGCGGCGCCCCGTCGCTGGCGTACCGGGTCGCCCCGTTGGCCCCCGCACCGTTGCGGGCGACAGTATGCCCCGTTGAGCCCCCATTCGGCGCGCTGCCGTTTGAGGCGCCGGTCTTGATGGAGCTGTGCCTGGTCTCGCGTTCTGAGCTAGGTCCCGCCCCTTCATCATCCCCCAGGTGATCGTCCAGGGCTGGATCGATATTGGGGAGCTCGTGGCCGTTACGCAATATCGCCCACGCGGTCCGAACGCGGCTTCGGGCGTCTAGGAGCCCCTCTGCCGCTTTCATCACCCGATCGTTTGACACGACGCGCATGACCCGCGGGTTCATTACAACGTCTTTGCCCTTGTTTAAGAGGGTGGTCTTGAGGCCCATAGGTACTCCGGCTCTTTCCGAGCGATAACGAGTCGCGGGTGTGTAACAGGTTTCGCACCGTCCAAACCCGCGTGTCAGCGACTGCGGCGCGAAGCTGGCACCATCAGGTGGGCTCGTCAATCAGCTGTCGGCGCATTGCAGCGCCGTACCGTCGACAGCCGGTTCGCCGTCCAGGTGGTATGGCCACTCATCTGTTCCCTGGGTACGAAGCACGATGTTCTCTAGGCACAGTCCCGCCGCTGGCGCGGTCATTCCCAGTTCTAGTCGATCGCCACTAGCGATAGCGCGTGACACGGCCTGCGGGGGGCATTTACCCCGACCAACGTCGACCAGGGTGCCGCTGATGATTCGCATCATGTGATAGAGAAATCGGTTGCCGGTGACGCGGATTTGCAGACACCGGGGCATCAGCGGTGATTCCGTTATCGCCACATCCGAGATCGTCCTCACCGTTTCAGTTCGGAAGTCGTTTCGGCCGCGAAATGCCGCGAAGTCGTGGGTTCCGAGCAGAAGTGCGGCTTCTCGTCGCATCAGCTGGTGGTTCAACCTCTCTGAGACGCGCCAGGATCGGGCGCGCAGAAAGGGATCCCGGATTGTGCCCTGAAGAATCGTGTACGCGTACGTCTTCTCAAGCGCTAACTGGGAGACCTGAAATCTGGGCGCTACCCGTGAAGCGCTCAGGATCGCGATGTCGTCGGGGAGCTCGCCGCTGA
>JBDKJZ010000028.1:0-21730 GCA_039796375.1 Pseudomonadota bacterium | reverse complement strand
ACGACCCTTCGGATCCCCCCGTCCGCTTCGTAGAGAACGACGCCGCTGTAGCGTTCTCGAATCGCGCGTGCGAGCACCCGAACGCTATCGCCCGAGCGCAGCGGCGGTACCTCTTTCTGGGGCACGGCGGGCTGCATGGCAGGGGGACCCGATGTCGACGTAGTTGTCGGACGTGAACGAGGCTCCAAGGATGGAGACTCGCTATCCGCTTCCGCCGCCCGGTCCAAAGGGTCTGTGGGGCGCGTGCTGGGCCGCGCTCGGAGGAGGCCCGTTAACCAGTTATCGCGCGGAATTGGCGGAGCGGGGGGCAGCCGCTCTGAGTCACCGAGGGGCCTCGGTGTTGGCCTCGGCCGAGCTTCTGGCCACGCCGCCTTCTGCGCCTGCGAGGGGGCCGGTGGGCGTGCGGTCATCGCTTCAACGCGGAGGGGCCCGCCTGGGTCGCTCTGCACCTGAAAGCCAGCCGCAGCGTGCCCAGGGACCGTGAAGTCTCCGCGCGAAAAAGGCGACGGGGTGCGGCGTGTTCCGGGTGCGGAGTCGGGCTGCTGAGCCACCGGGGAACTCTGAGGAACTTCGGACGAGTTCAAAAAAAGCTCACCGGGTCCCGGGCTTTCAGGCGCTGCCCAGTCGTAGCCACTGCCTTCGGCGGCACGCGACGGGGGATCCGGTACGGGCATGCCCGTGCGGGTTGGCAACTCCTCGATGCCCAGCGCCGCGTTAGTTTCCGAGTTGCGCGGGGGGCGCCGTCGATCTCGGTCGGAATTGACCCCCGGTGGTGCGCTCTGGGGCCGCACTCGCGCGGGGCGGGAGGGTAGCGGCCGCGGCACTTCGGATCTGCGCAATGAGTCGTACTCGCCAATCGGGTCTTCGAGCGCTGACTGCACCTCCGGTGTGAGGGCCACAGGTGTCCCAGCGTGGCCGGAGTCAGCTGGGGGTGCTAGCGACATCCTGGTTCGTCCGCGCTCCGCCACGCGCCTCTCCGCCTGTTCCAGCAAGTCGCTGACGTCCGCGCTGAGCACGTGAGTCGGACTCCCAGCGACGCTGCGATTCAAGTGGGCTGCCATCGGTGGCGGGATGCTCGGCGGACCCAGAACGTGCACGCCGGGTCGAGCGGATGGCGGCGCTGAGCTTGGTATTAGGGGCGCGGGAGATGAACTCAAAGAGGGAGCCGCCCGAGCGGGTGGGGGATCAGAGACCTGTGGGAGCAGGTGGAATGGGCTGGACGTGTTGGACCGAGAGGGTCGGGCGCTGACCGTCGCTACGCTTCCTACCGCCAGCTGCTGGCAGACACGGACGATCTCCGAGACGCTGACGTCGGCGCTCAGTTCTTGGACTTGGCGCCGGGGGACTTCAGCGCCGGGTTCCTCACCGAGCGGGCCTACGAGCACGAACACCGTGCTGGGGAGCTTCGCGATCGTCTCGCGCGCGAGGGTTTCGTGCTCGGCGGTCACTTCGAAGATCACAATGTCGATGTCGACTGCGGTGCCGGACGCCGCGAAGTCGACGGAGTGCACCTTGAAACCCCGAGAGATCAGCCCGGGTTTCAAGCTCTCGCGCAACAGCGCAGATGCGTGGATCGCGACCTGATTTCGCGTCAATCCGCTTGGTCCTCCGCTTTCGACCGGCGCTTCGTGTGGATGTTCGTCCGACAAGGCTCCACCCCCCTCAGTGCGCTTAGGGCGCCAGCCAGCGTGCGATCCGCTTGCCGATCGCCTCCCCAAGGCGACCCACAACCGGTGTGACCATGATAGACAGGAAGACGAACGCGACGAGGAACCATTCGCCGAAGTTCAGTCCAAGCATGCGCTCCCGAATACCACACCTTCACCAAATCCAATGGTCCGGCTACCGCCCCGCGCTTGCGTCGTAGGCCTCGGAGCCAATCTGGGGTCTCCCGTCGAGACCTTTCGAAGCGCGCTGACCGCGCTCCGGCGTCAGGTGCAAGTTGTTGAAATCTCGGCGCTCTATCGCTCGGCCGCGCTCGGGCCGCCGCAGCCGGACTACCTCAACGCCGCGCTGCTACTCGAGCTTCGCTCGGACCCGTTGGAGCTGCTCGCTCTGCTCGGCCGGCTCGAACAGAGACACGGCAGGCTCCGGAGGGAACGCTGGGGCCCCCGGACGCTCGACTTGGATATCCTCTGGATAGGTGGGAGCGCCCTGGACTCGCCGACCCTCACGGTGCCCCACCCGCGCCTCACTGAGCGAGCATTTGCACTACTCCCGCTGTTGGAGCTTGTTCCTGACGCGATCGAACCCGCCTCTGGCCGGCCGTACACCAAGTACCTGCCGGCCGTGAAGCATCAAGAAATCGAACGCCTCGGGGAGCCATGGAACTAGGGTGGCCCGCGGTTGTTTGTCGCACTTTTCGGAGCCCCTGAACTCGCTCCAGGTTGGCCTTTGCACGCTACCGGAATCCCGACTTGGATCAGCGACATGGCGGCTAGACAGCGTGCAACCAGGGTGGTACGAGCCGCCCCGTGCTGCATTCGATAGCGTTTCTGGGCATTTCAGCCGGTGGAGGGGGTGTCAACATCGATTTCGACCTGACCTTCACCCTGCAAATGCTGCTGTTTGTGGTGTTGATCGTCGCTCTGAAACCGACGCTATTTGATCCGCTCTTGAAGGTCTTTGAGGCCCGAGAGGCGCGCACCGAAGGTGCGAAAGACAGCGCGCGTGAAATGCAGCGGCAGGCTGGCGAGTTGCTCAAGCGCTATGAGTCTGAGCTCCAGCGCGTCAATGTTGCTGCGGCCGAGGAGCGGGACAAGATCCGCGCAGAGACCACCCGACTGGAAGGTGAGATACTCGGGAAAGCTCGGGCTGCCTCGGCCCTCGTGCTCGAAAGCGGGCGCAAAGAAATCGAAAGGCAGGTCCAGCAGATCCGCTTCGAGCTCGGGCGGCGCTCCGAGGTGCTGGGTCGCGAGGTCGCAGCGCGTGCGCTCGGAAGGGACGTCCAGTGAGCTTTCGACTTCTTCAGGCCTACCAGCGCAAATTCTTGCGGGTGTCAGTCGTCTTGCTGACGCTTTCCAGTCCCCTCGCAGCAGAAGAGGGAGCTCACGGCGACGCCAGCGCAGCGCACGACGCCAGCGCAGCGCACGACGACCATTCCATCAACTTCTACTACGGGTTGCTCGGCGAGAAAACCGGCCTGGAGCACCCGACCGTCCTGTACCGGACGCCAGGCATGCCCATTCCTCTGGGCTCATACGTCTTCAACAGCGCGATTCTGTTCTTCTTGCTCTACCGCTTCGGGAAGAAACCGGTTGTTGACGGACTGCAGCAGCGCCGTAAGCGCATCATGCAGGGGATGGAAGAAGCCGGAAAGATGAAGGCGGATGCCGAAGTGCAGCTGGCTGAATACCAGGCCAAGCTGGACGGCATTGAGCGCGAGGTTGTCCGTATTCGCACGGAGATGCGCGAGGCCGCGGAGGTGGAGAGGACCCAGGTCTTGGCGGAAGCGAACAAGCGTAGCGAGCGCATGGATCAGGAAGCGAAGCTGCTGGTCGCGCAAGAGTTAAAAGCTGCGCGGGAGAAGCTTTTCGCGGACACCGTGCGCAGCGCGATGGAAACCGCCCAGTCCCTGCTCACGAAGCAGGCCAGCGCCGCTGACCACACTCGACTGAGTGACGAGTCACTGGCTTCGCTTGGGCGCGATCTCAAGAACTCCCAGGGAGGCCGAGCGTGAGTGAATCAGCCGTCGCGGAGCGCTACGGGCGCGCGATCTTTGAGCTTGGCACAGAGACGGGTCAGCTGACCCCGCTAGTCGACCAGCTGCGGAAGTTTGACGCCACCCTTAAGGGAGACAACGACCTGTTGGCGGTGCTCACCAGCCCCGTCGTGCTCGATGAGCAACGTGACGGAGTGATCGCGCAGGTGGCGCGGCGTTTGGGCTGCGCTGAGGCCGCTACGAATGCGATTCGTTTGCTGGCCAGACGCCACCGACTGCGAGCGTTGGGCGATATTAACAAGCGCTTGTTATCCCTCACCGACGAGAAAAACGGCGTCGTACGGGTGGTGGTCACCATGGCCAAGCCGCTCACCGAAAGCTACTTCCAGCGCTTGACCGTTGAGGTCGAAAAGTCCACCGGGCGCAAGGCCATCATCGAGAGGCGCGAGGACCCAACCCTAATCTCCGGGGTGATCGTGCAGATCGGCGACAACACGGTTGACGGCAGCATCAGAGGCCGCCTCGAAGAGTTCGAACGCCAGCTCCTCACCGCCCAATAACCCTTCTCCGCTTATTCAGAAGCTCAGCAATTCAAAAGGTAGCCATGCAGCTTAGCGCCGACGAAATTTCACAGATTATCAAACAACAGATCCAGAACTTTGACCGTTCTTCGTTGGTTAGCGAGACCGGTACGGTGCTCACAACGGGCGATGGCATTGCCAGGGTTCATGGGCTGAGCGGCGCGCTCGCGGGTGAGCTAGTGCAGTTCGAAGGGGACCTGTTCGGTTTGGTACTGAATCTTGAGCAGGACAACGTCGGTGTCGCCATTCTGGGCAACCCGGCCGGCGTGAAAGAAGGCTCACCGGTCAAGCGGACCCAGCGCGTGGCTGACGTCCCTGTGGGTGAGGCGCTGCTCGGCCGCGTACTCAACGCCTTGGGACATCCGATCGATGGCAAGGGCAGCTTAGAGACCAAAGAGCGCCGCCGCATCGAGGTCAAGGCCCCTGGGATCGTGGCCCGCCAACCCGTTCGGGAACCGCTTCAAACAGGGATCAAGGCGATTGACTCGATGATCCCGATCGGTCGAGGGCAGCGGGAGCTGATTATCGGTGACCGGCAGACGGGTAAGACCGCCATCGCCATCGACACCATCATCAATCAGCGAGACACCGGCGTCATCTGCATCTACGTCGCTATCGGGCAGAAGCAGTCCACCGTCACCCAGGTGGTCGACCGCCTGACGAAGAACGGCGCGATGAAGAATACAATCATCGTCGCTGCGACTGCCAACGACGCTGCACCGCTCCAGTTCTTGGCCCCTTACAGTGGCGTCTCGATGGGGGAGTACTTCCGCGACCGCGGCATGCACGTCCTCTGCATCTACGACGACCTCTCCAAGCAGGCTGTGGCTTATCGCCAGATGTCACTGCTCCTGCGGCGACCTCCGGGGCGTGAAGCTTACCCGGGTGACGTGTTCTACCTGCACTCGCGCCTGCTTGAGCGCGCCGCCAAGCTCGCTGAGCGCTGGTTCATCGTCCGCAAAGATCAGGAAGTCCCGCCGGGCAGCACCACCTTCAAGGGGGTGGACGGCAAGGTTCACCTAATGAGCGAGGGGCGCGAAGAAGCCGAGAAGGAGCTTGCGGCCCGAAGCGACAAGGACGCATTGGCCGTGAAGATGGACCCGTTCTCTGGCGGGTCGCTCACCGCGCTTCCGGTCATCGAGACTCAGGCCGGAGACGTGTCTGCGTATATTCCGACCAACGTGATTTCGATCACAGACGGCCAGATCTTCCTAGAAAGCGATCTCTTCTACTCGGGCGTGCGTCCTGCGATCAACGTGGGCATTAGCGTGAGCCGCGTGGGTGGTTCGGCGCAGATTAAGTCCATGCGCAAGGTGGCAGGAACCTTGCGTCTCGATCTGGCCCAGTACCGCGAGATGGCTGCGTTCGCTCAGTTCGCCAGCGATCTAGATGCTTCGACTCGAGCGCAGCTCGAGCGCGGTCAGCGAATGACTGAGCTGCTGAAGCAGGGTCAGTACGCCCCCGTCCCGGTCGAGAAGCAGGTGTTAATTCTGTACGCGGGTATCAACGGCTACGTGGACAAGCTCCCCGTATCGGCGCTTCGGCAGTACGAGAAGGAGCTGTATGCGCACTTCGCGGACAAGCACGCCGACCTGATGGACGCGATTCGGAACAAGAAAGAAATCAAGGACGACCTGCAGGTCCAGGTCAATTCCGCTCTCAAGAACTTCACGGAAAAGTTCGTACCGGACGCAGTCTGACGTGGCGAACCTCAAGAGCATTCGCAAGCGGATCAGCAGCGTCAAGAGTACGCAAAAGATCACGCGGGCCATGAAGATGGTTGCTGGTGCGCGCTTGAACCGCGCCCAGCAGCGCATCACGGCGCTGAGGCCCTACGCCGTCACCACAGGGCGGGTTCTGCGTGAGGTCGTGGGACAGGCCGTCGGAGAGACCGCCGACCACCCGTTGCTCGCCCTTCGCGAAGACAAGCGCGTGCTCTACGTGGTCGTGACGAGCGATCGCGGCTTGTGCGCGGCGTTCAATTCGAACATCAACAAGGCCGCTGAGCTCGCTTGGCGCCAGGCCGAGGCGGAGGGCAAGGAGGTGCAACTTGCCGTCATCGGTCGCAAGGGGCGTGACTACTTTCGACGCCGTAATGCTCCCATCTATCACGTCTTCAAAGATGTTTGGGACAACCTAGGAGTGGAGTCAGCGCGCGCGGTGGCTCGCACGGTACTGCGGCCATTCTTGCGTGGTGAGGTCGATGCCATCTACCTCGTCTACAATGAGTTCAAGAGCGCGATGAGCCAGACGGTCGTGGTCGAGCCGCTGTTCCCCTTGAAGGTCGACAGCGCTGGGCGTGACGATGCGGCGAACGCGGAAGGCGCGTCGAGTGTAGAAGCCGGGCAGCGCAGCGAGTTCATCTTCGAGCCCGGCAGAACGCAGCTCCTTGAGCACTTGGTCCCTACCTACGTCGAGATTACCCTGCTCAGAGCTCTTTATGAATCGATGGCGTCCGAGCTTGGGGCTCGAATGACCGCGATGGATTCGGCGACGAAGAACGCTACTGAGATGATCGACAGATTGTCGCTGACCTACAATCGCGCCCGTCAAGCGGCGATTACGACCGAGATCTTGGAGATTATCGGCGGCGCCGAGGCATTGAAACAGGGCTAAGCCCAGTGTGCTGTCATTGCAGGGAGGCCCGCGCCTGGTCGCGCGGGCCTGAGCTGCAGATCACGTCTGAATTCCCTGCTTAGGGGCCTAGCTGGTGGCGCCCCGCACGTGCTCTGGGGTATACCTGCCGGCATGTGCGGTATCGTTGGGTATGTGGGCGGGCAGCCTTGTAAGACGGCCCTGTTGGACGGGCTCCGCCGCTTGGAGTATCGCGGCTACGATTCAGCTGGCTTGGCGATTCACAACGGGAGCGAGATATCCGTCGTTCGCGCCGTCGGCAAGCTCAACAATCTCGCTCGAGTGCTAGAAGAGCAGCCGCTCAATGGCACCACGGGAATCGGACACACGCGGTGGGCAACCCACGGGCGACCGAGCGAAGAGAACGCGCATCCTCACAAGGTTGGGAGTATCGCGCTGGTCCACAACGGCATCATTGAAAACCACCTGGCGCTGAAACAAGAGCTCGCGGCCCAAGGGGTGCTGTTCAAGAGCGACACCGACACTGAGATAGCAGCGCATCTTGTTGACCGAGCACTGAAGGCGGGTGCACCAACGCTCTTTGATGCCGTACGGAGCGCGCTCAAGCGGGTTCGTGGGGCCTACGGAATCGCTGTAGTCAGCGCTGCAGAGCCGCAAACGATAGTCGTCGCCAAGATGGCGTCACCGCTAGTTATCGGACTAGGCCAGGGCGAGACCCTCTGCGCGAGCGATATCCCCGCGTTGCTCGAACACACTCGGGACGTGATTTTTCTCGAAGATCACGAGATCGCCGAGTTGACCCCAAGCGGTGCTCGGATCGAGACCTTGGACGGGGCGGCCGTGACGCGTCCGAGTCGTCGAATTGACTGGAGCCCAGTGCAGGCCGAGAAGGGCGGGTTCAAGCACTTCATGCTCAAGGAGATCTGCGAACAGCCTCGGGCGATTGCGGATACCTTGCGCGGGCGCATCGATATCGAAACGGGTTCGCTGAACGAAGCTGAGATGCAGCTGCCGGTAGAAGTGGCCCAGCGCATCGATCGCGTGTACTTCCTGGCCTGCGGGACGAGCTTCCATGCCTCGCTCGCCGGTCGCTACTGGGTTGAGCAGCTGGCCCGCTTGCCAGCGCAGGCCGAGCTGGCGAGTGAGGTTCGGTACCGCGACCCGGTGTTTACAAACAGGGACTTGATCGTCGCGGTGAGCCAGTCAGGCGAAACGGCTGACACGTTAGCGGCGCTGTCTGCGGCCAAGGCTGCTGGCGCCCATATTCTCAGTGTTGCCAACGTGCTCGACAGCGCTATCCCGCGGGCTGCCCACGGGACGCTTTACACTCATGCCGGGCCCGAAATTGGAGTGGCCTCAACGAAGGCGTACACGACTCAGCTGGTGGCGCTGCTTCTCCTCGCCATCCACATCGGGCGCAGCCGAGGAAGTTTGCCTGAAGCACGCGCCCGCGAAGTGTTGCAGCACCTGCTCGAGATCCCCGAGCTGATTGACCAGGTGCTCAGTAAGCGCGGGAAGATCCTAAAGATCGCCCGGAGGTTTTACGAAAAGAAGCACATGTTGTATTTGGGTCGTGGTCTGGACTACCAGACCGCGATGGAGGGCGCTCTCAAGCTAAAAGAGATCTCCTACGTTCACGCGGAGGCCTATGCAGCGGGTGAAATGAAGCACGGGCCCATCGCGCTCATTGACGAATCCATGCCAGTGGTGGTGGTGATGCCTCGCAACCGACACTTCGAGAAGACGTTCAGCAACGTCCAAGAAGTCGAAGCCCGCGATGGTCAGATCATCGCAGTCTGCGACGAGGGAGACCTGGAGGTGCGCGAAATGGCGGACTACGTGATGGAGATCCCCAAAGCGGATGAGCTCGTTCAACCGATCCTAGCTGTGGTGCCGCTCCAAATTTTTGCGTACCACATCGCCGACTTGAAGGGCACCGACGTAGACCAACCGCGAAACCTGGCAAAGACGGTGACCGTCGAGTAGTTTTTTAGGTGCGAGCGTCGTACACCTGGACACGAGCCCAACTCGCTTTGTACTTCGCTAGAAACTCGTCGTGCAGTTCATGGGCCTGATAGGCGTCGTGTGCGGCGAGGTCGTCGAACATGACGTAGAGAGCCCAGTCGTAGCTGCTATCGAGTACTGGGCGGGGCGGGGTTTCTTCGGGGCGGCCGTAGTAGACCTGTCGAATCTGTGGGACTGCGGAGAGGCGCTTTAGGCCGTTTTCGAAGTCCGTCACGACGCCAGGGTCAGCGTCCTTCTTGAACCAAAAGTATACGGAGTGGACGAGCATGCGCGCTGACCTAGCACGCCGGAACTCAGGCGTCACGATGGTTGACAGTAGCGTGAAGGCTGTGGCTCCTTGGGACTTGCGCGTACGCGTTCTGCACGCGGATCGGAGCACAAGATGGAGTTCATGAACACCCTGACCTGCAGCACAACACGGCTGGTTGTTGTCTGGACAGTGGCCACGAGTCTGAGTTGCGGTCCAGTCGAGGTGCCGACCAAGGCTCCTACCGACACCCTCGGCACCGTAGAGTCGGCAACTCCAACACGCGAACAGTCCACCTCCGCTCCGACGGAGGCGGTCGAGGTCCCCGAGCCAACAGAGAAACTCGGAGAAACGGGGGTTCCTGAAGAGTGCCCCGCTTCAGGCGAGTGCCTGCCGCCTCAGAGCTGGGTGAAGAAGCTATGTGCTGGGGTATTCCAAGATGTTGCGCTGTACATGTTCCGCCCGGGTACCCCGTGGCAGCGAAGGTACCTGACGCGGGAGGTTGAAGCGGTGAACGCGTCGGGGGGCGCCTCTGTGGCGGGGAAAGTCGCGTTCGACGAGGAGGTCATCATTCTGGGGCACCGCGGAGCCGGCAGTGGCGGAATCCAGATTGACGGCTCGGAGGGAAGCTACGACGCGATTCGTTGGAATGGAAGCTGTGTGACTCTAGAAGGCGGCGAGCTGACGACTCAGGTTCCCCCTAAAGCGAAGGCCTCTCGGGTCGAGTGGAAGTGGCTGAGCGACTCAATGCAGGCTGCTTTACGGGAAGATGCGACTCTGAATGCGACCTATTTGGCCCGCCGCAAGGAGTGCAAAGGTGCGACGATGGGGGAGGTATCTCGACGCTGCGAACGGCTGGATCGGGAGTTCGTGGAGGTCGTCGTCAATTATGTAAGACGCACCCCGGGTTTGCCGGGACCGGGCGATAAGCCGTAGGTATCTGAGAGGGGTGGCTGGCAAAGCGCGGCGCGGATCGGCGCGATTGAGCCAAATTCGCCCACGACCGGGGTTCGGGCTATAACACGTCTGCGTATGAGCGAATCTGTGGACTCTGTTCGGCGGCACACGTTAGCCGAGTCGTATTTGAAGGTCCTGATCGCTGACGATGATGCGGCTACCCGCAAGCTAGTCGCTCGCTTCCTGCAGAACGCCGGCATCCCCTCCCTGGAGGCGTCCAATGGTGAAGAGGCGCTTGAGCTGGCGAGGAGTGAATGTGATCGCATTGGTGTCATTCTGCTCGACGTGATGATGCCAAAAATGGACGGCTTCGAGGTGCTCCAGTACCTGAAGAAGGAGGGGCGTGCTGCCCATATCCCCGTGATCTTGTTGACCGCGCACGCGAACGAAGAGAACGATGTGGTGCGCGGACTTGAGATCGGTGCTGACGACCACCTCGAGAAGCCCTTCCGAGGTGCGGTGCTGGTGGCCAAGGTTCGTGCGCTCAGTAATCGGCGAAAAGAGGCGATGGACCTCTCGGAACGTCTGAAGGTCGCGGAATCAATGGCGACCACTGATCCGCTCACGGCGCTTGGAAATCGTCGGCACTTCCAGAACCAAATGGCCCTGCAGGAGGCGTTTACTACGCGGCACCGTGAACCGTTGAGCTTGTTGATGCTCGACCTGGATCACTTCAAGTCGGTCAACGATACTTATGGGCACCCCGAAGGAGACCGAGTGATTTGCTACGCGGCCGAGTGCATTCGGGAAGGCCTTAGATTGACGGATCAAGGTTTCCGCCTGGGTGGGGAGGAGTTCGCGGTGCTGCTGCGCGGCTCGGATCGCGCGGGTGGCCTCCTGGTCGCAAGTCGGCTGGTCAACGTTCTCGCCAAAAATGAGTTCGAATTCAGCGGAGGACAAAAGCGCCTCATTACCGTTAGCGTCGGTGTCGCGTCAGCAGATGCTGAGAATGACTATAACGTGGAGAACCTGGTTGAGCGTGCGGACCGGGCTTTGTATCGAGCGAAGCACGGCGGGCGTAACCGCGCTGAGCTGGAAACGCTCGAGTAGGAGCTGCTCCTCATCACGGCGGCAGAGATCGCCGAAGAGTCAGGTCCCTGTTCGAAACCAAAGTTCGCCCAGTCGAAACGAACTTGGCGTTTGGATGGCGCTCTCGAGAGCGACCGTCATGAGCATCTCCCCTACGACACCCAGCGGCAAGGTCCTCGTGGTTGTGCTCACTACGTCGTCCCCAGAGTGTCGTGGTGGGCGTGCGCTGAGTTTGGGATCCACCGCATGCAACAAACTGAGCTGCTTCTCTGAGTTGCTAGGCCCGGACTGGCGTAGGACTTCTAGGATGAAGCCAAAGTCGCCGGAGCGTTTGATTGCAGAGAGCTCGCTAGCTGGGACTGTCTTAAGGGTCAAGGTCGCCGTGCTTGAGCTGAGCAAACCAGCGACGGCATTGCCCAGCTCGAACAGATAGCCCGAGTCATCCCGGGCAAAGATGTAACAGCTGGGGCCCCCATATTGGGCAGGGGTGGGGTGGCGCGTCGGGAGTCGAAGCCCGAACCTTGATAGCTGAGCTGGATCGAGTGAACGAAGCAGCTGACCTGCGCTACCTGGAAGGCCCCAGAGCCCGGCTGCTCTTCCGCTATGCAGCACGACCCAGGCACCTGTCTCACCTTCAACTAACCGCGTCCCGCTACGTGGCCGGTGAAGTCCTCGTCCGAGCCAGCCCACATTCGAGATCCCCTTCTCGAAGTCCCGAAGGCACTCTGCTAGGGAATCGCGCGTACTGAAGGTGATGGATTCTAGGTAGGCGGGCCCTCGCGCCGCGTGTTGATTCCGAGTGAACGTGGCGCTCCTTGGGCCAAGCGTCGCCGAGAAGGCTCCGCAACCCTCTGGCTTTTTAGGATCGAACCCGCGCGGGACCACGGCTGTCAGTGGACTAGAAAGCGCTTGGGCAAGCTCGGTCGTTGATGTTTGCGGAAAGAGCACACTTTCGCGATTGTCGGGCGCGAGCCTCGGCTCGCCAAAGCGAGAGAGCACGCTGCCGCCACTGCGCTCCCGCGAGCGACGGAGCGAGAACAGCAGATCGCTTGCCGAAAGCTTGCGACCGTAGCCCGTGGTCAGGTTCTGACGCAAGGCGACTACCGCCCCAAGGGCGTGTGGCGCAGGCAGAGCGGCTGCGATTCTCGGATAGACACGTCCCAATGCATCGGTACCGTATAGCGGTTCAAACAATGCGTCAGCGAAGAGGGCGGCGAAGGGGTCAGTGGCGTCGTGCGGATCGATGCTGTGGACCGCGTGCGGAAGCGATAGCTGAAGCGCCCCACTATAGGGAATGCGCCCGAGCCCCAGGGCAGTGGTGGAACCAGCGCTGACGGTCACGGCAGCACCCAGCTTGAGCAGGGCGGCCAAGTACCCCCTACGACTCGTAGTCCTCAACGAACTACCCAGAGTTCTTCTCCCACCGCCACCACCAGTGGTGAGAGTCCAGTGTCTTCAGCTGGGCAGTTGCCTAGGGCTCGGATCCCCCCAGGCGCAGGCACCGTGAATGCCGCGACCGGGACGTCGCCCAACGGCCAGGTGTGAATAGACAAGACGTCGAGACTAGGGTCCAGCGTCGCTCGACTGCTTGCAATCTCCAAGACGCCATCTCGGTTAAGATCCGCAAGGCTGATTTGGGCGCCGACATCCTCAATGCGAGCACGGCGGCCGTCAGTGTCCAACAACTCCAGATGAGTCGCGCCGAGCGGGCGGCCCCCGACCACTTCGTGAAAGCGCCCGGTCGGGGTCACGAAGCGGCTCCCTGCGACTGCGTCGAGCTCGGCGCTCACCGGCAACCTGATTAGGCTGCGCTGGTCTTGGCAGCCAACCAAATCTGCGGTCAGGCCCAGCCCCCCTCGCCTCACGCAGCCGCGGCCAGGCCAAGGGAGCAGGCCGTCGCGCTGCCCCAGAAGCTCGAGTGAGGGATCTAGCCGTACCCACTGAGCGCGGTCGGTGGATCCCGCTTCTAGCCAACCCGCGGCCAGGTCGAGCGTGGCTATGGGCTGCTGAAGAGGCGTGGGGGCAACTTCGCTCAGCTCCGACCAAGGCCTGGTCTCATGCGGGATGAACACGCCCCCTTGGATTCGACCCACTTGGATGTCGTGGCGGGTCGCTATGGCGATTTCTAGTGAAGTATCGCCGTTTAGATCGCCGCAAGCGATCGCCAGGATCGAGCTCGGCGCCCGGGCCTTGTCGATGCGGCTGAGGACCAGGGGGATCTTGGGCAAGAAGCTGCCCACCTCAGAGTCGATGGGACGAGATGCGAAGCCATGAGCAATCACGAAGGCTGCGGGAGCCGTGATCCGTTCCCAGAAACCGACCGGAAGCGGGTACACATCTGCCGTGACCTCCAGGTGCGAGGCCGTGACCTTCACCTCTAGCCAGAGCAGGTGCTGCGCGTGCTGACCCTTGACCCGTGCCCCGCTCAAACTATCAGACACTCCCAGTGATTGGGTCCCCAAGCGTCCGGCAGTGAGCGTCGCTACGCGGGCGGCCAGCGCCTCAAGGGGGGAGCCGAGACTCTGCTTGCCACTACTAGCAGCGAGGAAGACCGCCGAATCCCTGGAGACCGTGGCGGCGACAAGCAGCCTGCCCAGCTTGGAGGGCAAAGCGGCCGCGAGCTCGCAACTCACCGCTGAAAGCGCGTTCGGCTGAGCGCACTTGCTCAAGTGCGCTTGCTCTGCCGTCTGGGCCGGCGCGGGTCCCGGTGTCCCCACACTGGATTGCGCGAGGCCCGGTGCAGTCACAGCAAGGCCGGCGAGGAGCGCTAACAGCAGGGTCCGGTGGGATCTTCGTTGGGCTCGCATGGGCAGCAGGGTATGGTCTGGTCCCCGTGTCCGGCAAGCCGCATAAGACTCCCTCGCTCCGGCTGCCGGATCGGTTGGAAAACACACTCCTCCTTGGGCACCCCTGGATTTTTCAGGAGCAAGTGCCTCGAGGCTTCGACGCGCCCGTCGGCAGCTGGGTTCAAATACGCTGTGGCAAGTTTGAAGGCTACGCGCTCTGGGACCCGGACTCAGCGCTGGCTTTGCGGGTGTATTCCCGCGGCGAATACCCCAGCGCCGAGTGGCTTACTGAGCGTGTGCGCGAGGCATGGGACCTGCGAAAGTCCGTGCGCGCCTTCGACACCACTGCGTTTCGTTGGCTTCATGGTGAAGCTGACGGTCTGCCAGGTCTAGTTGTGGACTACTACGACGGATACGCGGTCATCGTCTGCGACAGCCCTGCTGCTGAGCGCCTAGTCCCTGCGCTCGCCAATTCGCTTCGTGCCGTAGAGCCGCAGCTTCACGGCGTGATGCTGCGCCGCCGCAACCGAGCCGAACCGGGAGAAGATGGCCCTCTAGAGAAGCGGCAATTAATTGCGGGTAACCTACCGCCAGAAGATCTCACAGTGCGCGAGCACGGGCTTCTGTTTCGCGCAAATCTGTTTGTGGGTCAGAAGACGGGGCTCTTTCTCGACCAGCGGGAGAATCGACAGCGTTTGGCTCAACGGTGCGCGGGCCTGAATGTACTCAATTTGTTTTCGTACAGCGGCGGGTTTTCCGTGCATGCAGCCTGCGCCGGGGCGACGTCCGTCGTCAGTGTCGATATCGCCAAAGGAGCAGGGGTTGATGCGGCAGAGAACTTCCGACTCAACGGGCTGGATCCGGACCGCCATGAGTTCGTGGCGGCTGATGTATTTCAGTTTCTGGAACAAGCGCGACTGAAGAAGCGACGCTTCGACTTGGTCATCTGTGACCCACCTAGTTTCGCCAGGAATCACGCCCAGCTCCAGAAAGCACTCGCGGCCTACACCCGGGTGAACGCCGCGGGAATGAAGGTCACCGAACCGGGCGGCTTATACGCGGCGTCGAGCTGCACCGCGCGGGTCACGCCTTCGGACTTCATCGAGAGCCTCGCGTTGTCCGCTCGGAAGGCTCAAAGCCGGTACCAGGTGATCGAAGAGAACGGTCACGCCGCCGATCACCCAGTACTCGTGAGTCACCCAGAAGGACGCTACTTGAAGTTCGTCCTCGGGCGACTGTCGCCGCGGGTTTGACTCAGCGGCTCGCGGTTTTCTTCTTACGACCTCGGGCGCCCTTGCTTGGGACCGAAACCACCGGTGGCGGTGGGGACATCTTCTTCTCGATACTCTTGGCGACTACCTTAGGGGCCTCGCTCACAACCCGAGGTGGAGGTGGCGGCGGCGGCGGCGGCGGCGGTGGCGCCACGCGGCGAGGCGGTGGCGTGGCCGCCTGACTTCGAACGCTGCTCATGCTCATGCTGCCCACGTGGGCGGAGCGAGCCGCGGGCCGCTGGGGTGCGGAGACACCTTCAGTTTGGACGCTCCCGCGCACCAGCGCGCCTTCGGCGATACCGACGCGTGGAGCCCGAAGATCTCCGACGACCCGTCCGCTCGCTTCCACCAACACGGCGTCGCTGCCCGTGAGATCGCCTTTGACACTACCACCGATCCTCAGCGTCGCACCGGCGATGCTTCCATCTACCTCGGCGTCCGGACCCAAGGTCACGTCACCGGTGACCTCCACATCGCCGCCGACCCGACCGTCGATGCGGACAGAGCCCTGTCCGCGTAGGTGACCTCGGATGACCGTGGATTTTGAAATGACTGAGACGTCGTTCATGGTCTTCATACATCCATGTCGACGTTGCCCTTGAACGTCGCGCCGTCGGCGATAGTGAGTCGGGATGCCTTGACGTCGCCTACGAGGCGTCCGCCTGCCTGAATGTCTACGCGGTCGGCAGAGTTGACGTTACCGGTAACCTGCCCGGCGACGCTCAGCGACCGCGCGCTGACGTCTGCTTCAACCACGCCGCTCGCGCCGATGCTGATGCTCGACCCGCTCGACAGGGTGCCGCGCACTGAGCCGTGCACCACTACTTCCTCGTCGCTTGAGAACTCGCCCTCAACGCTGAGGCCTTCGCCGATCACTGTCCCTGCCATGTCCCTATTCTTTCTTTTCGTTCTGTCTGACGTCACTGCTGACGTAACTCTTAGATACTCAACTTCAGCTCAAAGTCCGTCTGAAGGTCGGCTTGGACCTCGGCGCCAGCGGCGATCGTCACGCGCGCGCCCCGAAGTGTCCCTTGGAAGCGCGCGCGCGGCCCGACGCTGATTGCGCCAGCGACATCGACATCGCCCTCCAAGACCCCATCAAGCACGAGGCTCTCTGCCCTGAGGGGACCGCGCACTTCCGAGCCCGCAGTGACCTCTACCGGGCCGTCTACACTCAGGCTTCCGTTGATCCGACCGTCGACGCGCAGCGCGCCCCTGCCAGAGACATTGCCCGTTATTTCGGTGGCCGCCCCGACCACGCTGCCTTCACTTCGTTTTACGACCATGAACTCGGCGGCACGCTAGTACACTGCAGTCACGCTGTCACCGACTCGGAGCGCGAATTTCTGGCCCGGCGTTAACGGTAGGCTGCGCGGCTTCACCTAGGCTGGGCGGCCCGCACGATGTCTTCTGCTCGCTTCAATGACCGAAAGAGGCCCCTCGCATAAAGGCGTGCGAAGTCAGCGGGCGAGAGGTCTCCGGGCCGATTCTTCGTCGCCTCACGCAGGAGCAATGCGGCCGAGACGCTCACGTTCAGGCTCTCAACGAAGCCGACCATTGGGATACGGACACTCCGCCCGGCCGACGCGGTCAGTTCCTGAGAGATCCCATCGTGCTCGTTGCCCATGACCAGACAAACCCGAGGGAGGTTCCCGAGTTCTTCTGGCACCAGCTCACCCTGAGGGTGAGTCGCGATCAGCTCGAACCCCCTCGCTGTCAGCGCCGTGATAGCGCCCTGAGGGTCGGGGTGCTCGATCACGTCCACCCAACGCTGGGTGCCCTTCGCGACAAGATTCGACGCGAAAAACCGCTCTTCGCGCGGGATCACGTGAACCTCCTGAACCCCGAAAGCATCGCACGAGCGCAGCATTGCGGCGCCGTTGTGCGGATCGTGGGGCGAGTCCATCAGCAAGGTCACGGAGGTCAGCCGCGCGGTCAGCGCCTGCCGGATCCGTTCCCGCCGGGTTTCGCCGACCATGGGTTCCAGCAGCTGGGTAATCCCTTCGACGGTCCATTCCTCCGACCAAGGAGCGCCGCCGTACAGGGCGGTCGGGGAGATCACAACTTTGGGCTCGCGACGCATGAAAGACCGGGACCGGCAAGAGAGGGAGCGACGGCCTGGCCCGTCGCCTACCGCCATGTCAAGCCATTTTTCCTGCGTAAACGCCCGCCGTAGGTCACAGCGCCGCCTGTTTGACGTTCTCTCTGGGCGGGGGCTTTCGGTAACGAGTCGCCCGGACTATGTTGCAGTTTCAGCCCCAAAACGACTGACGGAGAAATATGGCAAGCAAGAATGTTCAAGTGTTCAACGACCTGAATTTCGAACAGGAAGTGATCGGCGCGACCGGCAAGGTCCTAGTCGACTTCACAGCGGCTTGGTGCGGTCCGTGTAAACGCCTCGCGCCTATCGTTGATGAGGTGGCGGAAGAGCTCGCTGGCAAGATCAAGGTTGGCAAGCTCGACATTGATGAAGCCCCGATGTCGGCGTCCAAGTACCAGGTCCGTGGTGTGCCGACTCTGATGGTCTTCGAAGGCGGCAAACAGATTGGTCAGTCCGTAGGGCTGGTCACGAAGAGCAAAATACTCGCGCTGCTCGGCGACTGAGGTCGGTTGATTGCCCTGTCGATCGGGGCCGTTGCGCTATTCGCACGGCCCGGACGGGGCGAGAGTTCCGTGAACAGTACAGCGAATCGAGCGTATCGCGACGAGGGCACCCGGCTCCGCGGGCGTCACATAGACTGGCCTGAAGAGACGAGGCGGTCGACGTTCGGGGACCTTGCGCGGTACGCTGCTCTTGTATGAGACGCTTGTTGAGCGGGGTGTGCAGAGCGGCAGTCTTCGCGCTTGGCGTGTCCGCCTGTGCACCGCCCGCCCCCTTTCGTGCGGCGCGTCCCAGCCTGCTCAGCGGACTGGTGACTAGCGCCGGATACCAGTCACCCGCGCGCTGGCAGTATCATCCGCCCCAAGCGCCACGGCTGGTTCGCGCTTACGTGCTTTCCGCCAACGAGACTCTCTATTTGGCCGATGGGGGTGAACGCTGGATAAGCTCAGCGTCGCCACCGTTCACGCGCGTAGCTCAGCAACTAGCACCCGAGCGCCTGGTGGCAGCGCTCGATTTGAATGCTGAGGGCTGGGTGTTCATTGGGGAGACGGGCGTTAGCTACGAAGCTCAGGAGCCATTGGGATCATTCTTGCGCTCAAGCGCCCCCCCGGAGCCGCTCGTACGCGTGACGGCTACCCCAAATGCGCTAGTCGGGGTGTCGCGCACTGGTCGCGTGATGCGCTCGGTGGATCACGGGGGGAGCTGGCTACCTGTCGTGACGCAGGCGCGCGCTAGTGATGTGGCGCTGACCACGCACGGCGACGGATTGCTGCTGACAGTCCCCGAGCGTCTGCTCTCGACTCGCGATCACGGCGCGAGCTGGACCCAGCTAGCGCTCCCACGCTTCGGCGCCGTTCAGCTTGAGGCGGTATCCGACGAGGTCCAAGTGCACAGTCTGCTGGAATCTCGAGTCTTCTCACCGCGTCAGTCGTCTGCCTGGCGCACGGGGCACCTGAACACCCCGGTTCTCCAGCTGCGAGCCGCTGTTCCGCAGCACCCGTCCGCGATGCCTTTGGTGGGGAATCAAGCGGTAACTATTTTTGATAAGTATTTTGCTGTTGAGCGACTCCAGGACGTCTGGCACTGGAAAAGCGGCCGGTTGTCTGAGGAGTTGACTACACGTCCGCTGCCCATCGCGAGACCGTGTCATCAGCTGACGCTCAGCGGTTTCGGATCCAGGTTCTTCTTGGCGTGTTTTACGGAAAGCGGCGAATTGGCTCCCCTCCGCCTGTTCGCAAGCGTGGACTCCGGGACGCGCTGGTCTGAACTCCGAGGGGAGTTGTTCGGGAAGCCCCGAGAGCTCGAAATGGCTGTGCTCGAGGAAGGCTCGCTGGTCGTTTCCGGTATCTGTCCTCCCCACAAGTCGGAACCGGGGTGCCTGCCCGCTGGAGTCCACGTTCGACGCTCAGGTCCCTCCGAGTCGCAAGTCGAACGCTGGCAAACCGCGCGCGTTCCAGGACTTCTAGGGTTGCCCAAGCTCTTGCTGGCTTCGCACGAAGGCTCGACGGTCTTGCTCTTGGGTTCGCGTAGCAAGAGCGACGCGCTCGTTGCGTTCATCTCACCCGACGCTATGAACTTCGTGCCGCGCGAGCTCAAGGCGGTGACCGCGGTCAAGTCGCAGTTCAGGAGCACGCAGGAGTTGCTGAGCGTGCACACCGCTGGTGCCGGTGAGGACGGCTTCTTCTCTGTGACGCTCAGGCAGCAAGGTTCAAGCGAGTATTCAAACCTCGTGCTGGACTCTGCTGGTGAGTTCGTGAGCTTGAGCCGTCCTCCAGAACCGTCGGCGAGCATCGCAGGTAGTGGCTTGTTCGCTCTCGCTCACTCTCCTAGCTCCCGAGAGACCTGGGAGTCCGTGGACGGCGGAGTCTCTTGGACTTCGATCGGTCGGGCGCCGGCTGCGGGGTGTGGCCTTCGAGCGAATACTCGGTCGCAGGTCGGGGACCCGGCGTCTTCAAGCTGCAGCGGTGAGCTCGCGTGCCACGCGCTCGGGTGCGTCGTCGGATCTGCGTTGTCGCGGTTGGGTTGGCGCGGCCAAGTCGACCAAGCTGGGGCGGTTATGCCCGTCAACTTCGGCGGCCTCCCCGCAGAGCCTGCGCGTGTCCGGACCCCGATCAATTGCCGGTTTGTGCCCGACCGGTCGTGGCAAAGTCTGTCAGCGAATCGCATACCAGGCGCCTCTCAGGCCATGATTGGGGAGGCCGCCTGGTTTGCCTTCGCAGCCAACTGGGACGACGCTAGCGTCACGCTCTTCGAAGCGACCCTGGCTTCCGAGCCTTCCGTTGCGCGGATCCCCCTGTTCCCCCCAACTAACCACCCAGAGCAAGCGTCTCTGAATGCTTCTCTACAAATCGAGGGCGTGGCCGCATTGCGTCAAGTTGGGGGAAGCTGGCAGGTGGCCTGGAAGAACTGGATCGACGGGGGCCCCGCGCAGACCGCGTCACTGCCCCCAGGGTTTTCTGCGCCCGAGTCGCCCACGCGTGCTCAGGGGCGGCTGGCCGAGCCGGACCTCTTGAGCATTGCTCCGTCCGGGGTATTCGTTCGCGGGCGAGCCTCGGGGGCTACGCTGTTTACATCTGGCGGCACATGGTCAACGCTGCCTCCGTCCGGGGGCTTGCCCGGAGGTTTGGTGAAGGCGGAGCGCGTTCAGGCCGAAATGGCGCGCGTCGACAATCAGAGCATCGCGATTCACCTGGTCGGGAGCGGAGCTGGAATTGTGCGTTCCCGCTACGTCGAGGGATCCTGGGTGCATGACGCTGCGTCGGTCGGGCTGCTTTCGCCGAGTCTGTTCGCGCTACGCCAACACTTCGACATCGCTTACTCGGGGAAACGAGCCGGTTACCACTTGGTTCACCAAGATGCGCTCGGGGCGCAGGGCTGGCTCTTTCCGTTCTCGGCGGGTCCAGACGTCTTCCCTGAAGCGATCCCAGTTCCCAATCAATCTGACCTCACTGAGGCGCCGCGCGCTTGTTCGAACGCTGAGCGCACCTCGACCCCGCGGGTGATCGTGCCCGCGGAAGCGCCGACCAGGCATCCGGTGGTGGTGACAGACAGCTCGGAGCCGATAGGTGTCCTGCTCACGGGCGACGCCGTGCTCTTTGGCACTCCGGAGCAGCCGTGTGTCGCGGCTTTTGACGCCTCGGCGCTCACGCGGAGTTCCAGCGATCAACAGCAAGCGCTCGTCGTGGTCGATGAGGACCAGCCGTCCTGGCTGTTTCGTCAGAACCCCCAAGTCGAAGGGCTTGAGTACCGCGTCATGCGGTGCCGAATCGACCCACATCTAGAGGTGCCCGCCGAGGTCTACAGCGCCCTCGGCGTACCTTGAAGAGCTCTGCGTCGCAGAATGCGCACGGCGATGCTGAGCACGTGCCCTGGATGGAGCCCGCTTCGTTCATCTTTGTACACCGGGCGAACTGCGACCTCTTCAACGTTCCTCCGGTCTTGTGCTAGAAGCGCCAGTAGGTCGTTTGGGTACCCGTATCGTGGCCACAAGATCCCGAGGGGCAACGCCGCGGCAGTGGACGCTCGTATCAGCGTGTATCCGCACTGGCAGTCTCCCACCTCAAGCCGTGTGCAGCGCCGTGTTAGCCACGACAGCGTTCGGCTTCCCAGGCGACGAAGAAAGGGCATCTTTCTGTAGTCTGCGTGTAAGAACCTGTTCCCCTTCACGTAGTCCACGTTGGGTTTCCGGTGACTCGCCTCAAGCAGGCGACTCAAGTCTGCCGGGTCCATTTGGTCGTCGCCCGCCATGACCGCGATCCAATCGGCGTCCTCAACGATCGCTCGCCGATAACCAGAGACGATGGCGGCGCCGACGCCGCTATTGGTCGCTCGACGGACACGAATCACGCGCCGGTCCTTGAGACCTCGCAGCTCGCTCCACGTTTGATCACTGCTGGCGTCGTCAACCACGATCACCCGGTCCACGAATTTGGGGACCCGCGCCAAGGTCTGGCGGATATAGCGTTCTTCATTGAAT